>JABDKS010000473.1 GCA_013002105.1 Pirellulaceae bacterium
GGCTTGTAGTGCATCCACTAATCGGGGACCGGGCCGGTTGAACCAGGCCGATCCGTCAAAAACATGCACTTGGCGGTTTTGTACGCAGCCAAGCCGCTGCCAGTCGTCACGTCGACTGAGTGATGCGAGTTCCTGAAGACCGCGTTGCCGATCGAGCCCGCAGCAGGCAATCAACAGAATATCCGGGTTTGCGTCGATTAATTCCGAATACTCAATCTGTCGCGACGGTTCCCCCACACGTCCAATGGGGTCTTCCCCGCCGGCCCAATGAATCAGTTCCGGCGTCCAATGGCCTGCACAAAACAGCGGATCGGTCCATTCCAGCAAAGTCACTTTCGGACGCGGGTCGTTCGCGTCGGAGCGGAACGCCACGGATGTTTTGACAGCGTCAATTCGATCCTGCAACGTTTTCAAAGCCGTGATGCTTTCATCGCGCGACGCGGTTGCATGGATGATCCGCTGCGCGTCCGCGATCACGTCGGAAAATGTCATCGCACTCAGATCGAGTAAGTCGCAATCAGCGGTGCTGGATCTTAAGCTTCGACGGACATCTGACTCGCTGACCGCACAAACGTTGCACAATGTTTGTGTAAGAATCAATGTTGGTTGCAACCGTGCCACGCATTCGTGATCCAATTCAAAAATTGGCGTTTTCGTCTCGCTGTGCTCGCGCACCACCTGATCGATTTGTTGACTCGACTGGTTGATGTCAATTCGCGAACGTGTGACTTTTGGCAGCTGCATGACCGCTGGCGGGTAGTCACATTCGTGCGAAACGCCGACGAGGCAGTCGGATAATCCCAGTTCGCAGACCCACTCGGTGGCGCCGGGTAGCAGTGAAATAATGCTTGGACGGCTCACGATTTCTTGCCATAGACTGATTCGGGGTTGACCATTCTTTCGTCAGCGATTTCACCCGAACCGTCGGCGTTGACGCGTCGAAAGAAGCAGCTTTCGTAGCCTTCGTGGCAGGCGGCACCGGTTTGTTGGACTTGCAGTAGGATCGTGTCTGCGTCGCAGTCCAGGCGGATTTCGGTCACACGTTGTTGGTGTCCGCTGGTTTCGCCTTTGCGCCAGAGTTGACCACGCGAACGACTGTAGTAAACGGCATTGCCGGTACGGACGGTCTCGGCCCACGCTTCTGCATTCATCCAAGCCATCATCAAAACCCGTCCGTTCGATGCATCCTGTGCGATCGCCGGCAGCAGACCGTCAACGCCTTTATCAAAGTCGGGAGCGAGCCATGTCGTGTTTTTCACAATTTTTACCAACTGAGAACGCGGGCGGAGGATGGGGGACACGCGGGAACAAATGTGTCGACTTGGATTATAGGTCTATCCGGCAACGACGGAACGACACGCACGAACGCGACACATGACGTCCGAATGATGTTCGGCTTGTCAGGCAGTCGATAGTTAGCCGTAGCCCGCGGTAGATGCCGGGCGGAACGGCATCGATCGTCACTTCCCAAGCGATAGTCGCTCTCGCAGCGACAGTCACTTTACAGGCGACGGGGGCTCCTGGCGTCATGATCCACCCTCATGATGCTCCACTCCCAGAGAATCCTATCGATGGCTCCTTCCACCAAACTGTCGGTCGTGCTGCCGGTTCGCGACAATGAACATGATGTCCAGGCCCGCATTGAACGCGTCTTGGATGCCTTGACCAAAATGACCAAAGAGGCCACCGAAGTGGTGGTGGTCGATGACGGAAGCCGTGACGCAACTCCCCAAGTCCTGAATGAATTGGAGTTGCGTCACCCGGAAGTCCGAGTGGTGCGGCATAGTCGGCCGCGTGGAATGGAGGCAGCTGGACAGACCGGCCTGGAGCGAGCGACCGGATCATTGGTCTTTATCCAAGAATCGAACACCGATGTGCGTGTCGATGACATGCATCGGCTGCACCGAATGAGTCGCGACTATTCCGTCGTCGCAGCTCGCGCCGAAAGCACGCCGCGACCTATTGCACCGTCACTGCTACGTCGACTGCGAGCTTGGGGGACCAATGCGGACCAGCAATTCCATCGAGCAGAACCGAAGATGGAGAAATCGAGCATGCAAATGATCCGTCGGCCCCACTTGCAAAAACTCGCCGGTCCCCACGGTGGTGATTATCAGCTGCACGGCGAAACGATGCTTTCGACCACGATTGAAAAAGCCTGATTCGTTCGCCGAACTCTACGCAGACTACTTCGGTTGTACGTACCAGATCGTTCGTCGACCTGGTTCATAATGGGTGATGAATCCTTCTCCGCACCTCTTCAGATGCAACCACGGAAAACGTAGTGGCAGCGAGTAGGACTTGCCGTCGGCCGTGAACAAAGTGCCCTGACTGCTGATCACATGGTCGCCAACTTTGATTAAGTGGGGGCGTGGATAATCAAGCTGATAGGAATCGGTGTACGGGCTGATGAATTCCGGGTTGGGAACATCTCTTGACCCCGCCGCATGAGAGAACTGTGGTAATTCCGTCACCGTGGACGTCTCGCTGTCAACCCAAGCGAGCTTGCTGGCCGCATTTCGGTGAAGCAATATGCCACCGTCGCCCAGCGAGATGTCAACGTGCGAATCGGAGATCTTTTGGAATCGCTTGTCCTGGGGATCGAACCGCCACAGCCCCAAGCGAGCGTGCGGTGCGGCACGGTCTTGGACAATCATCCAAAGGCAGGCTTGGCTCTCGTCGGCAAGCAGCTTGCGGATCAGAAAACTGCCTCTGGCATCCAGCGGATTCTGGGGTCGTACTGAACTGGCCGATGCAAGGAGCTCGAATCGCTGATGGACCGGATCGTAACTGCCAAATGCATCTTGGTAGGCGATGTACAGTCGTCCGTTACACCATGCGATGTCACTGAATTGGTTGGATGCAGCACCCGATTTTTCTGTTAATTCGGTGACCGCGTCGGTCGTGATCATCAACAGTGGTGCGTCGCGTTGCGTGACGAATACGCGCTGATCGGTTACGGCCATCCTTGTGGGTACGTATCGCCGAATGCCATCGATGACAGGTCCGAATCTGGTCGGTGTTCCACCGTCGATTGCGATTCGGTCGATGACCGAGCTGTTGTCAGCCCGGGACCAGGCAACGACCAATTGCGATGGGGCGTTGCCAGGCCGGCTATCGGGCTGGACATGGATGGCTTGTAGCCAATGCTTGCGCGGGACGTCCGTCAATCGAATCGGGACGACCCGATAGTCTTGCCAGGGCCCCGGTGCATCGTCCAGCGAGAATTCTGGGGGTGGTGCGAATGGAGACTCGCTTTTGGGTAAGTACTTGCTGAGCGTGACCAACATACTGACGCCTGTCAGCATCTTGCCGGGCTCAGGTTCGACGTTCAGCATCCCCACCATCCGTCGGGCGATCTGCTGGGACTGTTCTGCCGTCAGCCGATTCAGATATTTCGCGACGTCTCGACCGAATACGAGTATTTCGGATGGATCGGATTCCTGTTCGATTCGATCGAGCATTCGCACAAAATAATCAAAGACTTGTGTGTCATTGACGCCGGACAGTGCTGCATCGCGCAGCGGTAGGTCCACGTACTTGCTGTCAACCAGCGGTAAGGCGTGAAGCAACGTGAGCAGGTTTTGTGCGGCCCGTTCTCCGTCGGCGCCGTCATCGCGTGTTTGTACCCACAGTCGTCCCGCCAACACGAACCGATTATCGGTGTTGGCAAGTCGATCCATCCACCCATCAAAATCATTCACGTGCCAGCGATCGTTCGGCGGGGCCGTTGCGACACGCTTGATGGTTACGAAGAGAGATCGAACGAGTTCGTTGTACCAAGGATCACTGACCGTTCGTGGAATCGTTCCGTCGATCCATCGAAAAGCTTCCTCCAAATAGCCCGCTACGACGCGAACGGGTTGCGGCGTATCGGTCGCCCAATTCAATTCCAGATCGATTGCCCTGAGCAACGTATCGATGCGATCTCGCGGCGAATCGATCGTGTGTCGTAGCTGAACCTGCAAGATTTCTCGACGCAAATTACTCACTTCCGCGAATAGTCTTCGTTCTTCGTCGGTCTTGATGTCAGGCCGACTCGCGTAGGTGTAGTACAGCGGAAAAAGCGTTCGCTCAGGGAATTCGGGTGGATAACTGTGTAGCGATCTCAATTGCAATTCGCTGCGGCGACGATCGACCAGCAATGCCTCCAATCCTTCTTTCGCCCTGTGTTTTGCATATAGCAAACTCGCATAGGCACCGACGGCACCTTGCAGTCGTTCTTGGGTTGGAGCGAGTGCGAGGGCCGCTTCACCCATCGCCACGGCTTCTTCGTCGCGCAGCCATCGCCGTCGGCGGTCGAGTGTCTGCGCTTCCAGTTCGGGGTCAATCGACTGTTGGGTCCGCAGTTCACTACCGGCGTGACGAATCACTCCGTCAGCGATGGGCAATCGGGCTTCCACGGGATCGAGCGAGGGAACGTTGATCTCAAAGCGGTCAAGAGCGCCGCCCGGAATACCAATTTGGCAGGTCGCGACAACGCCCTTGCCGTCGCTGTCACGTCGCACGCTTGTTTCGAGGATTCGCGTTGCGCCGCGCAACTTCAATTCAATGCCACTCAGGCCACTTTCAGTGGTTAGTCGTTGGAGATCCTCTCGTTCCAATACAACAAATTCGGGGCGGCGATGGAATTCCGCAGCGACCAGCGCTGTCAAAGTGCGGCAATAGGGTTTCAAAAAATGCCCTGGTTCGCCACTGACAATCGGAACGATACTGATTAGTCGTAATCGCTCACTCGGGATCGCGAGCGTCTGGCTGGCCGCGTGCAACTCGTCAGCAACCGCAGTGACCTCCTGATCCAAACTGGAGCTTGGCAAAACAATATCTAGTAGTCGGACGGATGTTCGCGTGTCAATCAATCGAACACGCGTTTGCGGTTTGCGAGGCTTGACTGCTTCGGTCGGATGGACCAAGACCAACGCATTTGCCTGGCTAAATTTGCCAAACTCCGTTGCCTCTTCGGGCTTGACCAGACCGCTGGCATTCAATTGCAACTCATCCAGCGTAAGTTGGATCTGGTCTCGTTCGACTAAGGCGATATCTCTGGAGCTGGACAATTCGACGGTCAACAATTCGGCGACCGGTCGAGACCGATCATCCGCCGCGATGATCGCCCATTGCATCGGGGCGGCAGACGGCTCCTGGCCGTGGACGCGGCTAGGATCAGAGAGGATTGATGTCCAGCAAGCCAGAATGCAGAGCGCCAGTCGCAGCCACCTGGGCTGCCGACTCTGGTCAACGGACTGGCCCATGTTGTTCCGACGGATCACAGAATCCAGGTCGCCCGTGGTTCTGGGTTGATTCACCTCTGCGCCTCCTTACCGATTCCCGGCTTTGGCCTCACGAACCAAATCGTTCGGTCTTGCAGCGTGTAGTGCGTGATAAATCCATCGCCGATTTGTTGCAGATGATTCCAACGATGCTTGCCGCCGACCGCGTGTCTCTTGCCGTCGGATGTCAACAAGGTTCCGTCGCTGCCAATCAAGTGGTCGCCAATTCTGATCAGCCGAGGTGTCGGGCGTTTGAGCCACGTGGTGTTGGCGGTGAAATGCTTCATTCCGGGCATTTCGGCGAGCTCGCCGGTAACGGGGTCGAGCCACTCGATCCGCGGCGAACGACTCTTATGGACCAGCCAACCGCCGACGGCGGGTGTGATATCTAACATCGCCAGTGTTAAGTGCTTGAACTCATCGGACGTCGGGTCGTATTTCCAGAGCCCGCTGGCATCGTGATTCAAGCTGTTGTCTTGAATGTTCATCCAAACAGAGTTACTGGTTTCATCGGGCACCAGTTGACGTATGAAAAAACTTCCGCGTGCATCCAAATGGTTTTTGGCCTGAACGGACATTGATGAAGCGAGCAAAGCAAAACGCCCTGTGCTTGGTTGATAAGATCCGAATCCATCGTTGTATGCGATGTAAAGCCGATCCTTGAGCCATGCCATACTCCATATGTCATCGGATGCGGCGCCGTCGGCTTCGGCAAACGCCTTGGCGGAATTGGCCGTCAGACGTGTGAAGCCGAGTTTGTAAGACGCCAGGTAGATCGATTCAGGACCAATCGCGATATCAAAATCTCGCAACATCTCTTTGGGTACAGGCAACTCAGGTCCAACCTGAGTTGGCGTGCCGCTGGCCAATCCGACTCGGTAGACTGCAATCTTTCCGCGCGTCGCGGCGGCGACGAGAACGAGTTGCCCGCCTCGTTCTATCGCATCGGATCGATGGTCCACGTGGATGTGGTAGATCCGGGGCTCACGTGCAAGTCCGTCGAGCCGAATCGCGGTTGCCTGATAATCACGCCACGGCCCCGGTGCCTTGGCAAGCGAAAACGTATCGGGATCAGTGACTTCCCGCCGAGCAAATCGGTGCAACGCCGCTCGAATTCGGAACTGATCCATTCGGTGCTCCGCAGGTACGTCATCAACAAACGCCAGCATGCGTCTGGCAAACGCCATCGTTTCGTCGGTTGACATACCGCGGATAAAGGTGGGAGCGCTGTGGGAATGGCCCAAAAGTTGTCGCGCGCTGTCGGTCGTTTCTGCCTGTTGCAGGAGAGCCAGTCCGTACGCTCGTGCATCGGCGGGCATGATTCGCGCGAGTGCCGGTAGTCGCAGAAACTGATCGACGGCTTCTATCGCAGTCATCGACTCGGGCAGGTTATCCAATTGATGAAGTAGCGCACGTGCAGCCAGCAAACCTTCGTCACCCGATCGCTTCGTCAGAAATAACAATTGTGTGACCTTTCCGATCTTCGGCTGCATGGTCGACAACTGAGAAACCCAGTGGCTTGGGTCGGGTAGATACCATGCCGATCCAGATTTCGCATCAAAGACGCGTCCAACAACACGCAGCGTGCGTGTCAGCAGTGCACGATAGTACTCGTCATCGCCATCGTTACGTACATTGGCGGCTTCGGTCAGATCACAAAGTCGCTGCAATAAATCGGTCGTCAATGGAAGTGCATCGGGGGCGGCCTGACTGGTGGTCAGTTCCAGGTCAACGTGTTCCAACAGCCGATGAAAATGCACCAACGGATTGGCGGTCGCGTGCTGAATCTTGACATCCAAAATCTGACGTCGAAGTCGATGGATTTCAGCCAAGAGTCGCTTTTGTTCCGCGCTCTTGGGTTCCAAACGCCTTCCGTACTGAAGTGTCACCGTCGGTGGCGGGTGTCGACGCCCCGTCGCTGGGTTCTTTGTGAGATCGTTTGCGCCTGCTGGTGCAGAGAAGTTCATTTCGATCTGCAGAAGAAGTTGGTTATGGCGTCGTGCCGTGACGAATGCGTCGAGCTGATCGCCTGTACGCAGATACTCACTGACCTGGGAACGATAACTGCTGCTGAGCGATTGAGCCCGCTGCTTGGTCGGCGCGAGTGCATAAGCTGCCTCCGCCATCGAGGCCGCCTCATGCCAACGATATGCATATTTGTATTGCATGATCCGCCGCTCGAACGCCGCAGCTTCGGACTCGCGGGAAGTCGCATTCGCAGTGCCTGGATTCTGACCGACCGATTTCAGTATGCCTGCAACCACGTGCTCGCGAACGGAAGGCAATTCGCGGCTCGGGACTTCGATCACCCTTGTCTGAATCTTTGAGTTTCCAGGCGATACGATCCGAACGGTCGCAGTCATGCCCCTGTTTTCTGTCGTTCTCTGGATACTGATTTCGACTAGTCGTGTCGCACCGCGCAGTTGCAATTCCAATCCGCTTAGATTGCTCTCGTTGGTCAATCGTGTTAGATCTTCGCGTTCGAGCACGATTAACCCTGGACGCTTCTGCAAGTCAGCGGTCACCAGGGTTGTCAGTGTTCTGCAAAACGGACGCAGCAGGTATCCCGGTTCACTGCTCTGAATCGGAGCGACACTGATCAAACGAAGCTCATCCAGGGGCCGCGAAAGTTTCTCTTTGGCCACGATTAACTGGTCACGTAGCACTGCGATATCGGAATCGATGCTGGTGCGAGCCAAAACGGTATCGCACAGTCGAATTGAGGTTCGCGTGTCGATCAGACGCAATCGGAGTACATTGCCACGAGAGGCGGGGTCGGTGATTGTATTGATCAGAACCAAGCCGGTTGCCTTGCTGATTCGACCAAACTGGGTTGATTGATCTGCAGCGACCAGCCCGTCCGCGTTCAGGTTCAACTCGTCCAGTACTCTGCCGATTTGATCACGTTCAACCAACTGGATATCGGGCAGACTGGACAATTCAACCGTCAGCAAGTCGGCCAATGGGCGGCTGCTGGAATCGGTCGCGATGATGGCCCAGCGATTGGTCTGTCGCGGAGTGGACTGTGCTGCCAATGCTTGCCAGTTGCTGATCGCAAGGCAGCAAACGGTGATTGCAAATGCGGTGGATGAAGCCCAGTGTCGCGTCCGCATGGTTGTTGCTCCGTCGCGATCGATGGGTCGTGGAAACAATTGGGAGTCAGCGTAATGTTCGCGGAGCGAACAACGGCGTTGGGATTCGTAATGTTCGCGGAGCGAACAACGACGATGGGATACGTAAAGTTCGCGGAGCGAACAACGGCGATGGGTTTCGTAAAGTTCGCGGAGCGAACAACGGCGATGCGGGGCTAGTTCTTTTTCTTGCCGTTTTTGTTGCGTTTGCCTTTGCTTTTCGTTTCGACCAGTTGGGGCAGTAGTCGCGTGGCTATGTCGGCGGCCGCTTCCTGTAAGGCGGTCTTACCGGCGATTTGCTCGGTCAAGTCGACTCCAATCGCGACATCACGGTCGATCGCGATGACCTCGCCTGTCTCGCGGTGGACTGCTTTGAGTTCCAATCGTGCTTTGACAGACTGTAAATTCCCGTGACGGGTGGCGAACTCGCTGAAGCCTTCGCCGACAATCAATACATCTGCGTCGGCTTTGCTGCCGGATTGAGAATCGATCACTTTGAATCCGAGTTCGCGGCAAAACAGTGACACCTCGGTTTCGGCGGCCGGATCGATTGTCGCTTGACCTACGTGACGCTCGTCGACGCTGATATAGACGGTCGGTCGCTGCCCATCACCCATTTGCTTTTTTAATTTCGCAATGCGGTCTTCACGCGAAACGACTTCAGCAACCAATTCGCTTGCCCTTTCGATGATCGTCTTGCCCACTTGCTCACCTAACTGTTCAGCCAGAATGTCCAGGTCGTCTCCAACATTGCCTTTGACGGACGCCCCAAACACGCGGCTTGTTTCTGTTCCGATGACTTTGGCAACCAAGTACAACTTGTCGTTGACTTCCAAGACAGAGCCGGCAACCAAGATCTTTGCACCGGTCAATTGTCCGACTTTTGTCGCCGATGCGGGATTGACCATGCCGGAAACATTCAACTGTTGTTCGTCAATCAACTTGGCCAGATCTTCGCGTTCGACTAGGTACAGGTCTGGATTGACGACCAGGCTGGCGAACAACAAGTCGGTGACTTGGTTTCCAAGTTCGCTGACATCACGCCCACGTTCCTGAAACGGAAAGACTGCCAACGGATAGACTTCATTTTTCGCGTCGTCCTGCGCGTTTGTCGGAGCCGGAGTCATGGCGGCAGCAACGGCAAGCATGCAAACGATGCCGATCATTCGCTTTATTCGTGCAAAAGGTGGTAGTAACATTAGCGGTGTCCTTTAGGGGCGGGTTCTTCGGTGGTGGATGGAGATTGAGTTTCGTCGGCGTTTCTTGAATCGGTGTTGACGTTCTCCGAATTCGCTTCGCGCTGCGGATCAAGTTGCTCAAGCAACCTTAACAGTAAATAGCGAGGCGTCGGCGAGGCATCCCATGCATCGATCAGGCCGAGCCCGCACAAGATGAATTGTGCGTCCGGATCACCGTAGTTGGCGGTGACCCACGACCAACCGGTTTCCGCGTCGGCCACTTCGACATTCGTGAGACCGCGTCGACTGACGACCTGAAACCCGACCGACTTCGCCAATTCGGGATCGGACCAGGCGTTGGGATCGAGTCGCTTGTCGAGCTGCTCAATCCTATCTGACCCTCTGAAGGCGAGTTCCTTGGGTAGTTTTTCGTCAAATTCTTCACTTCCCGGAATTTGAAGTTCGCAGACCGTTGGCGCAAACCACAGCACGTTGCGGCCGGCAGCGGCCAACGAGACCAGTGTTTCGGCCATTTCAGAACGTTTCACCCCTTCAGCGACGATAATCAGTCCGCTGTCGGCCGTCTTCAACTCGCCAACCGAACGGAGTTCCGCAAAAGGGATCCCTGCACTGCGAAACAGCTTTGCCGTCGCGCCCCCCGGATCGAACAACTGCAATTCGAGTTGTTCGAGCCATTGTGTGCGATCGGCAAAAGGATCGGGGGCGAAAACCCACCACTCGGTCTCGACGGTTGTCGCTGCTCGCCTCTGACCTGCTTGCGTGAAGGAGACGGTCAATAGCGTGTTGTGAACAACGCCCTCCTTTACGTGCGGCATGCGAAAACGAAGATTTACCGATGTCGGGTTATCGGGCTCCAATTTCACCAGTGCATCGCCACGTGCGATGGTGCGGTGCAAGGCAGTCAGTTGCCAAGTGACTCGACCGGCCAGGACTTCGGGTGCCGTTACATTGACCGTCAACTCGACTTCGGCATCAGAAAAGAAGTTCGTACGCGTCGACTCGTATGCCATCGCTACGTGATCATCCGCGCAGCATTCGCCGGACCAAACAAGTGCCAACAGGCATATTATCCAGTGAGTCAATGATTGGCCGCGTGGCTTGATGAACCCGTTTGCGAGAGACGAAAGAATAGTTGGACAGCGCCGCTTTGGAATCAGAGCGCTGTGTTTTCCCGTTCCGATAGCCGCACGGCCATTGCCGCGGTTCGTTGCGAAAACAACCGGAGCTATTGCCCATCGGCTGATGAAAAGTGGCGCTGTCCAGTTAGGCATTAGGTCTTGACGTCGTCCAATAAAGAAACGGCATGGAAAAGTCGGTATTCAACACCATCGACAAGCAGCGAGGCACCCTTGTGCGTGTCGCCTGGCACGAGCAGCATACTGTCACTCAGTTCACCCGATTTTCCATCGTTCCATTTTAAATCGATATCGCACGCGATCAAACCATCGGGTAGCAAGTGAGCCCAAGCTGTAAAGTTGGCGTTGGCCTGCATCGGCTCTTGCGATGCAAATTGCACGACCTGATCGGTTCGTGACACCACATCGGCTGACCAAACACGTTGCCAGACGTGACCGGTCGCAGGTCGTTTGGCAAGCACCAATCGCATCGCCACGCTCCGGCGGTCAGCAATGTCCTGAGCGGTTGGTTTTGTTTCGCCACCTAACACCACTTCCGACTCGGTTTCGGCAAACCAAATACGTTTTCCATCGAACATACGATCGAGTTCGGAAAGTAAATTTTGTTTTTGTTGTCGCTGCTGATCCGAAATGATGTCGATCGGGTCGACCGATTCCGGTTCGTCGGCCGACGGTGCGGCAGCGTATTGCGATTGCTCAGGCAAGCGTGGCGCCGGAGCATTGCGTGGACTCAGCCATGCTGCCACTCCAGCAACGATCAAAACCAACGCGGCAATCGCAATCGCCAGCCATTTCTGCTTCGACGAACTCGATGGTGTCGGCGAGCGAGACGGATCGGTCCGAGGCCGTGGCGGCGACGCGGCGGTCGAGTGGAGTCCTGCTGCCCCTAAGGACTCGTCGACTTCCGCGCACAAACGTGCAACGTGTTCTGACGTGGGTTCGTTCTCACCGGACCAAGTCTTCAGTAAGCCGTCTAGATTGTCGGATGGGTGTTCGTTCATTGCTCGTCGCCTTCGTCGGTGACATATTCTTTCAATTGAGTTCTCAACTGTTTTCTCGCCTCGTGAATTCGCCAATGCATGGTCGATACGGTGCACTCTTCGATTTCGGCCGCTTCGCTCGGTGATACTCCGTTCATTGCGGTCAACACGATGGCCGCACGCAATTTGGGAGTGAGTTCATCCAAGGACGATCGAATTCTGGTGTTCAGTTCGTTTCCAATCGCTACGTGAACTGGTGAGCGATCAAACGACTTGTCCACTGCAACGTCGGGCAGAGGAGCCGCCGATTGCCGCTTCTGTTTTTGCAAGAACGTATAAGTGGCATTCAGGGCGATCCGCGTAACCCAGGTCGACAAACTGGCTTGACCGTTGAAACCGCTGAGTCCCCCGATGGCGCGGATCATCACCTCCTGCGACAGGTCGTCCGCGGTAGAGTGATCGAGCACCATTGGGAAAATGATCCGGCGCACCCGAGGTAAGTATCGACGCACCAGTTCACTCGCCGGCTGCTGGTCGCCAGTTCTGCAATACGCTTCGCGGAGCTGTTCGTCGGTCGGCGTCAAACTCAAATCCCGCTGAGAACGTACAAATCAGGGCGACAAACCAGGACGCAACTTGGCGTTGGCGACATCGGTCTGGAGCATTGTCACTTCCTTAGACTGTCCCGCTTGGCGTCTCTTGGATGAAATTCGGTGATTTTTGAAGGATTGCCGCGATTCGGACGAAAGTGAGCCTGGAAAATGGTTCCATCGAGCGACGATGACGAGGTATCAGCCATGCGCCGCTAAGAAGTGCATCGGCGATCTATTGGAACAATTGATTGAGTTCTTCGGCCCACTGTGTCCATCCGTCGGCCGCTCGTTCAAAATCGACTCGCATCCATCGCACGGGATCTTCCGGCAAAACTCTCGGTGGAAATTTGCTTTGTCGGCTAATCGGCATTTGACTGCTGTTGCCCATCGCCAAGCGGTCCTCGGTTTCGGGTCGAACGACGTAGTCCGCAAGCAACCCGGCGGCAACCGGATGCGGTGCGTTCTTCAAAACTGCGATCGTATTGGGGATGCGAAGCGTCCCAGGCTGACCCGATGCCTGGTCGGGAAAGACAATCGCGACGTTGCGACCCAAGTCCTTTTCGATAATCGCGTCATCGGTATCCGTCAGCCCCCACGCGATTTCTCCCGAAGACACCGCCAACGCGACTTGTTTATTACCCGACAAGATAACGGCGTTTTCCTTTATCTTGCGCAGCGCCGATAAGGTTTCTTCACGACCATTTTTTTCTCGTAAGACCGCAAAGTGTGTCGCGGTGGTTCCGAACAACGGTCGCGCCATCGCACACTTGCCCTGCCACTTGGGGTCCGACAACGCGGATACCGAATCGGGATATTGCGTCGGATCCGAAATCAATTTTGTATTGACAATCAGAACCCGTGCGCGGGCTGCAAAGCCACACCAAGTCCCATCACTCGCAATCATCTCGGCCGGCCAACCCGATTCGATGTCCCACTTGCGTGGCTCGAGCAAGCCCAGTTTTTGCAGCCGGACCGTGTGCATGATCTCGTTATTCCAAAAGACATCACAGGCAGGTTTGTCGGCTTCGGCGATGATGGTGCTGACAAGTCCGACCGTCTTTGTCGATTCCACGTCAAATTTTGGGACGACCTTGGTTTTGTTGTCCACACTACGTTCGAAAGCCGCCAAAATTGGGGTCGCGAAATCGCGGTCGAGCGCAGAATATACAACCACGTCGCTTTCGGATCGCGATACGCATCCGCCAACAAGAGCCAGCGAAACAAAAATCAGGTTAAACTGAACGTATGAACGGAACACGCGTTGGATTCTTTGTGAGATGTTGGGTGCTAGGCGTAGCGACAGGTATATCGTTGCTGTCGCCGATCGCTTGGGGGCAAGATAGTTTTACTCGCGTCAGCGGTAAGCATATCAAGTTGACGACCGATATCGATGACCCACATCGGATCAATGATTTGGTTCAGTCGTTTGACGCGGCCGTGCCACAATGGGCGGCGTTCTGGCAAATGCCAGCGGGCGCCTTGGATCACTTTGTCGTCGACGCCTGTGTGATTCGCGACCGTGACGCGTTCGTGCGAGCCGGCCTTATTCCCAATCGTGTCCCCCGTTTTCCCTTTGGCTATGCTTTGCAAAATCGTGTCTGGGTGATGGCACAAGAAAGTGATTACTACACCAGGCATCTGTTGTTGCACGAGGGCGTCCACTCACTTGCATTTGCTGAATTCGGCGGGACGGGGCCGAGTTGGTTCATGGAGGGGACTGCCGAAATGCTGGCGGTCCACTCCGGTCGCGGCGCCGCAACCGTGATCAATCGTGTCCCTGTCAGTCGCGAGTCCGTACCTTATTGGGGCCGATTCAAATTGATCGACGCCACGCGAGCCGAAGGAACCATTCCATCGCTGGAAACGGTATTTGGTTACCCGCGTGATCTGAAAAGCGATGTTGAATCGTATGGATGGAGCTGGGCGGCGACGATGTTGCTGTATCAGTATCCAGATTATCGCGACGCCTTTTTGACGGCAGCAGATAACGGGAAACGCAATGACATGATGTTCAATGATCTATTGCGGCGCGATTTGAAATCCCAGTGGCCCGTTGTGGTCGCCCGATGGAGGTTGATGTGTCACGATCTCGATTACGGATTCGATTGGGATCGCGAACGCGTCAATCTGTCGATGGACGATCAAGTTTGGGACGGTAAGCCACTGTCGCTGCAGATCGCCGCGGATCAAGGTTGGCAATCCATCGGAGTTCGGTTGTCTCGCGGTATGAAACTGAAAGTCATGCCGTCGGGTACCTGTACGTTGGCAACCGATCTGAAACCTTGGGTCAGTGAGCCCGCCGGTGTGACGGTTCGATATCACGATCAAAAACCTCTGGGGCAACTGCTGGCGTGTCTGGTTCCCAATGTCCCGGACAACGCTGCCACGTTGTCGCCGTTGCAGGTCGCGGCGATAACCAAGCCCGCGGTGATTCCAATTCGTCAGCACTGCTGGTTGTTGTTTCGCGTCAACGATGCGCCCGGCGAATTAGCCGACAACAGCGGGGCATATCAGCTCAAGATTTCGTCCAACCGATGACGAGATTCTCGTAGAACGGACTTCAGTCCGTTGTCAGCTGGTTCATTCGAAAGGTAACGGACTGAAGTCCGTTCTACGGGGAGTAATTAAAGGTAACGGACTGAAGTCCGTTCTACGGTTGCAGCCTACGACTCTAATCTCATTCCTCCGGCGCTTTGCACGAGGGCGACGCGTTCTAACTTTCCGATCAGTGCTTCGGTCCGGTGAAAGAAAAGCCCTTCTTCGCCTTCGACCGGTGGTTGCATCCCCAAAAACACAAATGCGGCATCGCGACTGTTACTTTGGATCGCCGACGAAGGGTTATTGGAAACAACGACTTTGGTGATTCCAGCGATCCGAGCTTCTTTTAACAGGCTCTCCAAATGAGCTCGCACTTCAGCGATTGCAGCTTCGTTTTCGACAACGCGGAGTAAACGC
>JABDKS010000495.1 GCA_013002105.1 Pirellulaceae bacterium
GTTCGGGATGGTACTGATGGTTCAGCGCGGCTTGTCCACGCGCGCAAAGGTATCCACGACTGTTGGGGTCCTTTGGGTTGCCTTCGACTTTGATCAAACGGCCTTCCTTGACGTAGCCGACGATGCCGCAAACGGTGCTGCAAAGCTGGCACATGCCGGGTACTTTTTCAACGTTTTTGTACTTGTCGCGATCAGGCCAGTTACGACCGGCATCAGGTCCAGGCAGATTACTGACGCCGGGCATGTTGCCGAGATACGGTTTGCCCCTGATGCGATGCCACTTTTCGAGGTCGAGTTTTGGGGCCGATTGCTGTGATCGCTCTGGAGTCGGTTCCTGGCAGCCAAGGATCGCGCTGGCGCCGATCAGTGACCCCAGTTGGATGAACTTTCGTCGCGAGTAGACAGATGCACGATTTGTCACTTGGAAGCCTCCTTCCAACGATAGATGTCATAGCTTTCGCCAGAGTACGATTCACCTTCGCGGGGAATGACTTTCTCAATCACGGGCAATGCCTTGCCGATGAACCACATCCTCGGCTTGGTTTCTTTGTCGGCGCGAAGTTGCGAGAGTTCTTCGTCTGCATCTTCGGCGTTTTGCATCGCTTTGCTGATCTTGGAATCCGGGTCGTTCAAGTCACCAAAATAAAGTGCTTCGGCTGGGCAGGTCGGAACACAGGCTGGCTCCATTCCCGCACCACCTTCGGATTCCGGCTCGGTGCGGTGATAACAATTGTGGCATTTGACCGCTTGCTGGGCGACTGGATCGAGATAGATCGCGCCGTACGGGCAGGCGTCGACGCAGGACCCGTGTCCACAACAGGTTTCGTAATTGACCGCGACTGTTCCGCCGGCTTCTTTGTACAACGCGCCGCTGGGGCACGATTTGATGCAAGGTGCGTCTTCGCAATGTTGGCACGACATAGGCATGAACAGTCGAGCTACTTTGGGGTATCCGCCAACATCTTGATAGAAAGTTTGGCGGATGAAGTTGCCCAGCGGAACATCGTTTTCAGATTTGCAACTGACTTCGCAACCGTGACAACCAAAGCAGCGTCGTGTATCGACGAACCACCCCAAACGCTTGCCGTCATCAGGCGCCTGGATACGATCATGCCAAAATTCTTCCGGTTGAAAGTCGCTATTGTCCGGTTCGCCGTTGACGTCTTGCGCCGCAGCGGTTTGCGTCAGCGAGACAATCGGAAGGGCACTGGCAGCTTTCTTCAGGAAGTTTCGACGGGAGTTGTCGGGCGGCATGGTTGGTAGTCGGTAGGGAAGGCGGCAACGATTGATGAATGGTTGGGCACGCGTCGACGGCAGTTTTTGCTTTCGTTCGCGTAACAACAATCACTAGGGCCAAATGTAATAGGGCCAGGGACCCTCGCCCGACTGGCCGGGTGGAAGTTCGACATAGCCGGTGCTTTGGCCGAGCGAAACCAGATCGCCGGATCCTTGGCTGAGAACGGGCTGGGCGACGCCTTGTCGAATCAACCGGACCAGACGCATCCAATGTAACGGAATCGTCTTGTCGCCGGGATTATCCAGTCGGACGGTGGGGCAGGGGAGCAGCCAATCGGTTTGGCCACTTTTTTTTGCCAGCAACGGCAGGCCAAAACGATGGCAACCGATGGTTGCACTGACCGGATTGCCAGGCAAACCAAGGATCAACTTTCCATCCGCCGTCGCGCCGCCCAAGATTGGTTTGCCAGGACGTACAGGCAAACCATGGAAAACGATTTCGCCACCGACAGATCGAACGACGTCGGGGACATAGTCATAGTCACCCATCGAAACGCCGCCGGTGAGAAGGACCGCGTCGGATTTTTCCAGAGCACTTGCGACCGTACTTTGTAGGTCGTCGCGATTGTCGCGCGCATGGAGCGTGTCGACCGACTGGATCCAACGCGATCGGCTTAATAGCGCCTTGATCGAGCTCTGATTGCTGTTTCGCAATTCCCAGGGTTGGGGTGATTCGCGATCGAACTGGCCGACTTCGTCCCCGGTGGTGATCAACGTGATGCGGACCGGTGCGTAGACATCGGCTGCAAAGGCTCCGAAGTTGGCCATCGTGGCACGATGGGCGGCAGTCAATCGCACTCCTGCTTTTAAAACGGTTGATCCTGCGGCAGCATTTTCGCCAGCGCGACGAATGTTCTCGCCGTTTTGCACCTTACGAGCGACGTCAAGAAATCGAATCGCCTCGTCGAGTTCCTCGGTTTCCTCACGTTTGACGACCGCGTCGCAATCGGTGGGAACGATCGCACCGGTAAAAATCCTGACCACCGAGTCGACATGTATCTCAGGTGGCGGCGCGCCGGGAGCGGATTCGCCGCTGACGGCAATCTGTTCGGTTCGCGACAGATCGGCAAGTCGGATCGCGTAGCCATCCATCGCCGAAACATCCGCAGCAGGACTGTCGCGATCGGCAACAATGTCCGATGCCAACACCCGGTCGGTACAATCGTCGACCATGGATTCGACATCCACCACCGAAAGTCGATTGGCGAGATCACGAAGTGCGTCAGTGGGGTTTTTCATAGTCGTTGTTCGCTTTGCGAACATTACGAGGATCAGGCGGGAGGGAATCCATCAACGTAAAATCGCACGAGGTTTCTCACGTTATTGGAGTGGCAAATCGTCCGGCGAATTCACATTCACGCATGACGTTGCCGACAGTGACACGGTTCGATGCGGTACCGTCTTGATCCATCGGAACAAACTGCGGTCCGCCGATCCCGCTAATCGTTGCAGGTCTTTCAGAACGCCGACCGGATAAATCGCCAAGAGCGGCTGGATCCGATCGGTGTCACAAAGCCCGCATATTACTTCGTCGGGACAAGATTGCCGATTGGCCAACCACGCATCCTTCAGATTTCGCAGATCGGCACCGACGACCACCGGCATGTCGACCGCCAGGACCAAACAAGCGTCACAAGATTGTTGCTGGGCGAATAGCAATCCGTTGACGATGCCGACAACGGGCCCTTGATATAAAACGGGGTCGACCAAAAATGGGACGATCGAGCTCTCATTCTGATCTTGGGTGCCCGCTATGCAGACTTCGCCACAGACGTCGGACAACCGTTTGACCGCCTGATCCAGATACGTCCCTCCATCGGGATGTCCCAATAGCGATTTGTCCCGTCCCATCCGCGACGACTTGCCACCGCAGAGGACGACACCGAGCAGCTTTTCGCTCACGATTCGTGTTTCTCCAAGACGTCTTCGACCCATGATCTGGCTCGCATCATCGTCGGGAAACCGATCGTTGGAGCGGATACTACCGCGACATGACGCAAGTCGTCGGGCGAACAACCCGCTTCGAGCGCCTTGCGGCAATGCGAATGGGCGGCGCCTTCCAATCCGGATCCAATCGATATCGCCAGTTTCACTAACGCGACTTCGCGATCCGAAAGCGGTCCTGCCTCGCGAGCTTCCTTGCCAAATGATTCATACGCTTGCATCAGGTTTGGATAGCTCTGATGCATTTGTTTGTAAGGTTTTGGAATCATGATTTTGTCGCACGCAATAGGAGGAGTGACACGCTGGAACATTCACGCGTGTCGGTCTTTGTACTTCAAGCCTGACTTGAACATGAACCGAGAATCGACTGAATCAATGCATCCATCGTATAGGGGTCGGCTTCGGCTTGAACGTGGTACCCCAGGGAGAGCAGTGTTTTGGTGGTGACAGGACTGAGGCTAGCGATTTTCATTGTTTTCATCGTGTCGCCAAACAGGTGGTGCAGGCTGACCGCTGTTGCGCTACTGGTGACCGTCACCCAATCGATCGTTCCCGATTGGGCCGCCGCGATGATTTTTGGATCGACCGTGGTCACGTCGCGGTGATCGTAGGCGACCACTTGCGTGACGTCGGCACCGGCGGCGGTGAGTCGCTCTTGCAGAACGTCGGCACCGCGACTGGCACGCACGATTGTGATTTGCTTTTCGTGCGCGTCGGTGGCCAGAATGTCGGCGAGCGATTCAGCACGAAAATCCGGTGGTACCATGTCGGGTCGGAGATGGAATTCGTTTAACGCCATCGCGGTTTGGCTGCCGACGACCGCCAAACGGGTATTGGCGAGTTGGCGGACATCGTGCCGCTGCATCAGTCGCTGTAAAAAAGAGTCGACACCGTTGCGACTGCAAAACACAAGTGTGTCTGTCGCGTCGAGTCGATCGATTGCCTGATCGATGGGTTGCCAATCCTCTGGCGGGCCGATCTCGATCGCAGGTTGCAGAAGCACTGCGGCTCCCAGATCACGCAGCGGCGCAGCGAGTGAATCGGCTTGATCGACCGGTCGCGTGACCAAAACGGTCTGACCAAAAAGTGGTTTGTGTTCGAACCAATTCATCGACTCGGCCAATCGCGTGACTTCGCCCAAGATCACAATCACCGGCGGTCGGAATTTGCTCGCCGGAGTGAGTCGCTGTGCGACTTCGTCCAATCGGCAGTGGATGACCTGTTGGTCACTGTGGCTGCAGCGGCGGATTAGCGCGGCGGGCGTGCTGGGTAGTTTACCGGCGTCGATTAGCGAGCGGGTCCAGAGCTCCGCGGTGGTGACGCCCATATAGACGACCAGTGTTCCCGGGAATTTTGCCAATGCGTCCCAGTCGAGTGCCGATTCGGGTTTGCCCGGTTCCTCGTGCCCGGTGATCAGTGCGACTGCGGAGGCGAGTTTTCGGTGGGTGATCGGGATTCCGGCGTAGGAACCGGCGGCGAGTGCGGCGGTGATGCCGGGGACGATTTCGAAGGGGACCTGGGCAGCACGCAGTGCGTCGACTTCTTCGGCGGTGCGGGCAAAAACAGCCGGATCGCCCCCTTTGAGCCGGGCGACTTTACGGCCTGCACGGGCATGAGTCAGCATCTCTTGGATGATCTCGTCCTGCTGCCAAATCCGCTGCTGACCGTGTTTGCCCACACAAACCAGTTCAGCGGCGGTTGGTGCGTGCCGGAGCAGTTCGGTGTTGCTCAGGCCGTCGTACAGCACCACATCGCAGCGGGCGAGCAATTCGGCCCCTCGCAGCGTCAAAAGCCCGGGATCGCCGGGGCCGGCGCCAATCAGATAGACAATCGCAGAGGAGGGGACAGGGTCAGCCATGGGGGTATTTTCGCCTGAAAAGTTGACTCTGGACAGGCGGCCAGTGGATCGCCATACTGCGTGGCCCTGGAAAACACTTTATTTCCGAATTTGAAGCCCCTTTTGACGCCGAACACTGCGTCCCCAACCGAACATGCCAAATACCGCATCTGCAAAAAAACGACTTCGTCAAAACGAAAAGCTACGCGTTCACAATCGTTCGATCAAAAGCAACTTGCGATCGACCATCCGAGCGGTCCGCGAAGCGGCCGCCGCGGGCGATGCGGAAAAGGCACAAGCCGAGTTCCGATTGGCATGCAAGAAGCTTGATCGTGCGGCCAGCAAGAACCTGATTCACGACAACGCCGCTGCTCGCAGCAAGAGCCGTTTGAGCAAGCTGGTCAAAGCCGCCGGCGCCAAAGCCTAATCGGCCCATCACATCGGACACAAACCAAAAAGCCACCGACAAGTTCGGTGGCTTTTTTGTGTCCCAACGTAGAACGGACTTTAGTCCGTTGCCCTCAGAAACACGCAATGATCGCGGAGCGATCAACGACGATGGTTACGCAATGATCGCGGAGTGATCAAAGACGATTTATGCCCAGACTAATCCGGCGTCGCCGAGTCGTTGTTTGGTCTCGGCCATCAGGGCGTCTTCTTCGGCTTCGGTCAGGGCGACGTAGGTGACACTGAACCGCAAATAAGCTCCGGCGTCGTCCCAGGGCACCGTGACGATTCCAAACTGCTCGATCAAGTGACGCGTTGCGTCTTCGGCCGCTGCGAACGTTTCACCCGACTTCGTCCCGCTGGGTGACTTGGTGTACAAGAAATACGTCCCGCCGGGCATTTCACATTCAAAGCCGCATTCTTTCAACGTCGCGACCAGTTTCTCCATTCTGCGTCGATACTTTGCGTTGATCTTTTTTGGAATCGAATCGTCGTCCAGGGCCGCCGCCGCCGCTTTTTGCGTGGCGATGAACTGACCACTATCACTGTTGTCTTTGACGTCACTGAATGCAGAGACGATCCGTGGATGCCCGCAGACAAAACCCATCCGCCATCCGATCATGTCGTATCCCTTGCTCATCGAATGCACTTCGACACCCACGTCCATCGCACCGGGTGTTTGCAGAAACGAGCGCGGCTTTCCGTCGAACGTCAGCATGATGTGTGCGGCATCTTGAACCACCACAAACTCTTTCTCTTTGGCCAGTGCGACTATCTTTTCAAAGAACTCGGGAGGACAGGTTCGTCCCGTTGGTGAGTTGGGATAATTGAGCACCAACAGTTTCGCGCGGCGATAAATGTCGTCCGGTACCGAATCTAAGTCGGGCAGGAATTCGTTTTCCGCCAATAACGGCAGCTTGAAAACGTCGCCACCGTAGTAGCGAGTGTGTGTGCCGGCGACGGGATAACCCGGAACGGTCATCAGCGTTACGTCGCCCGGATTAATGAAACAGGCTGGCAACATCGCGTAGGCCGGCTTGCTTCCGATGCAGTGGTTGATTTGTGAATCGGGATCGAGCGTCACGCCAAAGTTCCGCTGCATAAAACGCGCAGCGGCTTCTTTGTACTCGGCAACACCGTTGTCGGCGTAACCGCGGTTTTCGACCTGGTTGATTTCACGGCCCATCACTTGGCGGACCGATTCGTCGGCCATCGCGTCGTTTTCACCGATACCGAAATCCAGCAGTTTGCGATCGGGATGATCGGCGAGCGCCTTGCGCTTGGCTCGTTTGATCTTCTCGAACTTGTAAATCTCGGTCCCTTTGCCATAGTCGGCACCACCGATTCGCTCGGCAAAGAGGGACTGAAAATAGGGGTCGGTGGCCGAAGCGTCTTCTTTGGTGGCGGTGGACATGAAAAAACCAAGCGTTAGGAACCAGTCAATTTTGATCTAGCAGGTTAAATCGCAGACGCCCACGTCGGCAAGGGCCAGAGCAGCCGGAGCGGCAAAATTCAATCGGTGATGTCGGCTCGGTGCCAGTTTCGCCGACGATTCGATTCAGCGATCGATTTTAGCGGGTCGCGTCGCGTGTCGTGGACTGTCCGGAGCGAGCGAGTCGTCCAGGTCACCGACCAACGGCGAACCAGTACGATTCGGCGATTGGGCAACAATCGAGTCGCCGCCAATCGATTTGGCGCCAATCGATTTGGCGCCAATCGAGTCGGCGGCTATCTGCTGTGCACGGTCGGCCCGTTTGGCCATCGGATTCAAGACGATCATGGTGACGATCAGGCCAACGGCACCGGGGATCAATGCAAATGCCAGTGCCATGGGATCAAAGCTACTTATGAGGGCAATCGAAATCCATCCCGTCATAAACCCACAGATTCCGCCAAAAATCCGCACCCGTCCGCCCGTCCAGCGATAAACGTGATCTCGCCTATTGGTCTTCACAACGGCCAAGTAAAACACTGGAACGATGACGAATGCCAAGACACTTGCGATGAGCATCCCAAAGGCAAACGCCATCAGAGCCGGAATGAACAAGAAGACAACGTCGCCGCCACTTGGAACGCCCTGTCCGCCACGAAATGCGAGCGTCCCGATGGCGCCGAACACGACGACACCGAGACCAAAGACTCCACCGGATAAGGAAACGCCACCGATGGTGGTCCAAATCAGGTTGCCCGCTCCCACGGTGTCCCTGCGTGGTTTGCCGATCGGCTTGGATTGATCCTCGGCCTCAATCAAGCTCGGTGCGTACGGATTGATGTCGACGGGAGAATCTGGTTTCACAATGGAACACTATCGGGAGTAGTCGTCTTGTTACAGAGCGTTTCGTTAGAGAGTGGTTCGTGACGGCGCGTTTCGTAACCGAGATCGTGCGATACAATCATTGTAGCTCTGCCCGAATGGCAATTGACACCTTGTGCACTCGTGATCGTCCCTGCAATCTGACAAACATGCCCGCGGCCGAAAATAACACCGATGTCGACTCGATTCGAGCCCAATATGAAGAGTTGGCGGAGTTGGCCGGATCGTTGGCACACGAGATCAAGAATCCGCTTTCGGTGATCCACATGAACATCGAATTGTTGAGCGAGGATTTGGCAGAAATCGAGTCGCCCGGCACCCGGCGATCGCTCGACCGCGTGGACATCGTTCGACAACAGTGCGAACGGATGGAGGCGTTACTGCGAGACTTTTTGAGATTCACGCGGTTGCGAGACATCGACCTGGTGTCGGGCAATTTGAATGATCAAATCGAGACGGTCCTGCGGGCGTATCAAGCTCAGGCCGATGCCGACGGCGTCGATATTGAACGTTATCTGGATCCCGATTTGCCCGCAATCTTGATGCACAGTGATTCGCTGCAAGCGGCGCTCATGAATCTGGTCAAAAACGCGCTGGAGTCGATGGATACCGGTGGTCAATTACTCGCTCGTACGTACACGACACGCAAGAGCGTTGCGTTTGATTTGATTGATACTGGTAGCGGCGTGGATGATCATACCGTGATGCACATGTTCGAACCGTTCTACAGCACCAAGGACGGCGGTTCAGGGCTTGGGTTGCCGACCGCGCGGAAAATCATCGAAGCACACGGTGGCCGGATCAGTGTGCAGAGCGAAGTGGGCCGCGGCACCAAGTTTACGCTGGAGTTCCCCGTGCCCAAGCGAATCGGATAGTCCATCGTCGTTGATCGCTCCGCGATCATTTACGACAAGGGATTAGGTGAATTACTTTGTGGTGCTTTGATGGGTAGGGATAGGTAATGGC
>JABDKS010000498.1 GCA_013002105.1 Pirellulaceae bacterium
CCGGTCACCTACTCGGGTCCGCGTCGGCCGAGGTCCGAATCGATGATCCATCGGGCAAGCAGCTTTCGCTTTTGTTCTCCGGTGATCTGGGCCCCGAGGAAAAAGCATTTCACCCCGAACCCGACGCGCCGGTGGGTTACGACTACATCATTTGCGAAAGCACCTACGGCAATCGCGAGCGAGATGATTACACGCTGGAGAAGCGTCGAGAAGCGCTCAAAACGGAATTGACCCGTGCGTTGAAACGAAATGGAAATGTCGTCATCCCAAGCTTTGCGGTGGAACGTAGCCAAGAACTTTTGCACGACATCGGTGTGCTGTTGGCGACCAAGGCGATTCCCGACTGCGACGTCTACCTCGATTCGCCGCTGGCACGCAAAGCCACGGAGGTTTTCATCAAGCACTCCGATGAGTTGCAAGACATCGCAATGGATGAATCGCAATTGTTTCGCAACAAGCGCTTTCACATCGTCCAGAGTGTCGAAGAAAGCAAAGCGATCAACAACCACAAAAAGGGCGCCGTCATCATCTCGGCAAGCGGTATGTGTACTGCTGGTCGCATCAAACACCATCTTAAAGCCAATATTCACCGTAAAGAATGCACGGTGCTGTTCGTTGGATATCAGGCGCCCGGCACGTTGGGTCACATCATCACCAGTGGCGCCAAACGCGTCCGTATTCACGGCAAGGAGTACAAGGTGGCCGCGGACATTCGCCGCTTGGGCAATTATTCGGCGCATGCCGATCAGGCCGAATTAATCGAATGGGTGCTGGAACGTGGTCCGGTAACCGGCGCGTTGTTTTTGAATCACGGTGAAGACGACGCGCGTGCGGCGATGCGCGAACTTTTGGGCGCAAAGGGCCTTGATACCAACAAAATTTTCATGCCGCAGTTTGATGAAAGCTTTGAATTGGTCGCCGGCGACACACCTGTCTCCACAGGCAAACCGAAACCTCGTATCGACGTGACCGAGTTGAAAACGGATTGGCACTACGACTACGCGGCGTTCATGTTGGAATTAAGTGCAAAATTGGATGGCATCGAAGACCACAAGGACCGCCGAGAGTTGATCCGCCGGGTGTCGGCCGCCCTTCGTCAATAACGACGTTCCGGTCCTTGACACAACTCAATGCAAAAACAGGTGTTGCAAGTCGAATCGATCCAATTGGTAATCGACACTTTGAATCGACTGCTTGCATATCACGGTCTATCGCTCGCTAAAATTCTCGAAGTGCAGGCGGTACAAGCCAAGGCTTGACAATCAATGTCGCCCCCCACAAAAGGTCGACCGCATCGTGTGCCGCGTCCACATCGTTTGATTGTTCACCTCGCATCTTCGCCCGATCCTGTGCCCGAATTATCCACCGGCAAGTCTGCTCTGCTGACGAACTTGGCCCTGTGCATCAACCACTACCGGCTTTTTACTCCCGGCATTGCTGTCTGACATTGAACGTGGCGTCACACGCTTGGGACACCACGAGTTCCAAGTATCCATTTGGTATGCAAACGGTCGACCTGCCGATGAATCCTAGACGCCATTTCACACCGGCTAGCACATCCTCGTTCGCTCACTGGCGAATAGGACCTTTTGCATTGACATCGATTGAACCGATTTCTACTCCGGGCTGAATTCGATGTCGCCAGCCGGGGTACTTTTTCCCGCGCGCCGTTTCGCGATCCGGAGTGGGATCGGTGCTGATCGAGTCTTTCGTTTCGGTCGCCCATTGATCCAACAGCTTGCGTAACTGATTGGCTTGGCTGGCAAACGCGGCTTCGCCAGCCAGATTTTTTAGCTGGTGGGGATCATGTTGCACGTCGTACAATTCTTCGGCCGGTCGTGGGACCAAAAAGATATCCCCTTGATGCTGCTTCAATGTGCCAGCGGCATGGGCATCCCAGAGATCCTGTCCGGCGGGGAATTTTGGTGCCGCTTCGACGCACATCGACTGTAGTTCGGGGTAGGCGTTGCGGATGTACATGTACTTGCCATGGCGAACCATGCGCTCGTTGGCCTGCATCACATGCCAGTTATGTTCCGAGAAAACAAAATCGCGAATCGTGGCGTCAGTATCTTGCAACAGCGGTCGCATGCTGACTCCCTGCAAACGCTCGGAACGTTCCACACCAGCCAAATCCAAGATGGTCGGTCCGATATCAAGGTTGACGCTGATTAACGACTGCGAGACGCCCGGTTGGACATTGCCCGGACTGTAGATGATCAACGGCGATTTGACTCCCGAATCGTACAGCCGCGTTTTGCAACGGGGAAAAGGTCGTCCGTTGTCGGACATGTAGATCAGGTACGTATTGCCGGCAATGCCTTGTTGTTCGAGCGCCTCGCGCAGCTTGCCGGAAAACGTATCCGTACGGCTGACTTCGTGGTGATAGTCGGCTAGGTCTTTGCGAGTCGTGGGGCTGTCTATCAAATACGGCGGAACGGGAACTTGTTCCGGGTTGATGATGGGTGCATCGTCATTGATCGACCAATCGCGATGAGCATCGGATGATGCAAACCAAAAAAAGAACGGTTGATCTTTGGGGCGTTCATTCAGGATCGTCACCCAATCCTCCTGCTTACCAGGGCCCTTGCCTTTGGAGATTTTGTCAAAGGCATGATCGACGTTGCCGCCCATGTGATGTTTTCCCGACAACACCGTGTAGTAGCCGGCATCATGAAGGGCTTCGGGAAACAAGAAATGTCCCTTGGGTAATGACGTGTGCAATTCGCACGCACCGGTGTTGTGGGGATAGCGTCCCGTGATCAGGGAGCACCGACTGGGACTGCAAGAGCTGCAAGTTAGATACGCATTGGTCAATCGCAGCCCCTCACGCGCCATCTGATCTAGATTCGGCGTCTGAGCGACTTCGTTTCCGTAACAACCCAGGTCGTCTTGGCTGACATCATCGGTGATGTACAAAATAAAATTGGGGCGTTCAGCCGCGAAGGCCGACGACCAGGTTGCAAGGAAAATCGAAGCGGTTAGCGTCGCAATCAGGACGGCGACGCGTAACAGGGGGGATTTCGAACGGGGATGCATATCGAGATTGGCGCCTTCGGGATTGGAACGAGGAAATCGCGGCTCATTCTAACCGATGGCTGTGCTGCAAACACAAAGCCGTCATCGGTGACTATCTTGGTAGGCCGCGACACCCCTCCACTTTCACTCAAACTCCAAGACTTTCATGCGCCTGATCCTTTGTTCTTTTGTCATCGCGACCTGTGCGACGACCGTGATCGCCCAAGACAACGCATCGGAGGCGAGTGCGTCGGTCACCATTTCTTCGCCAACCGAACCGTCAGTCGTCGATCCCTATAGTGAGGCCGCGATCAAAAAATGGGACAAAGCGATCTCTGAGCTCGAGACCCAGGATCAAGCCGAGGCCGACCCTGACGATGCAGTCTTGTTTATCGGCAGCAGCAGTATTCGACGGTGGGAAACCATGGCCCAAGACATGACGCCATTTCGGACGATTCGCCGCGGCTATGGCGGAGCCAAATTCACAGACATGGCCGTCTTTGTCGACCGGCTCGTTCAGCCGCACCGCTATCGGGCACTGGTCATGTTTGTTGGCAACGGGGTAACGGGGACACCAGATGATCACACGCCCGATCAAATCGAAGCGCTCGCGCGGCACATCGTCGCGACCTCACACGCTCATCAGGTCGGCGTCCCGGTTTTCTTAATCGAGATCACACCGTGCGAGAAACGTTTTGCCGCTTGGCACAAGATCCGCGTTGTCAATGCACGACTTCGCGAAGTCGCACTCTCGACACCAGACACGTACTTCATCCCCACGGCCAGCCATTTTCTCCGTCCCGACGGAACACCGCGCGGCGAGTTGTTCGTCGACGATAAATTGCATCTCAACGAAGCCGGCTATGACCTGTGGTCGATCCTGATTCGAGCGAGATTGACCGATGTCTTTCGATCGATGGCAGACACTGCCGGTCAGGAATCCGGTGACCAGACGTCCCCGGCCGCCGGATCCCCGACGTCAGGCGTGATACCCGCCGCGACAAACAATTAAGTTTCACGCCCAGATTCTTTGGTTCCACGCTACGAACTTGCTCGTTCGCGGTGTTTTTGCCCTCTGTTTCGTTCGATTCGCGCTTGTGAGTGGTGGAAATCTATTCGTACACTCCACCACCACCGCTGCCAAAGCGGTGTCCACTAACGGAGGGAAACTGCGCACTTGGTCGGCAAGGAAGCCACCGCTGATAAGCGTAAGTCAATGCGACGGCAACAAAGGCCATGCATTGGATTGATTGCTGCGCGCCTCGCGTCCATCTTGCTGGTCGGTATTCTGACGTGCAACGACGTCGCCGCCCAAGATTTGGGCAACCTGCACTTCGGCCATCCAGATGCTGGCGACACCCGGGTCGCAGCACCTCCGGCCGCTAGCGAATTGATTCGTGTCGGCGGCGACACGGTTTTCCGATGGCAACTTGGTGACGCGCAAGCATCGCTTTTCGAGGGCAACTGCACATTGGAACACAACCAGACGCGGATGGAATGCAAATCCGTGCTGATGGTCTGTGATGGTTCCGCGGGCAACGTCCGCACGCGCGTGGTGATCGCGGGGCACCGCCAGCCGTCTCAGCTCGTTACACAGTCTGCCCAACCACTGGTACGAACCTTCGTGACCGCGGATGAACCGGTCATCGTCAACAACCCACGCTACCGTGGCCCACCTCGAGAACCCCCACAACTGCTCCGTTACCTTCCGGAGTTGTCTGACATCGGTTCGGCGCCGTCATTGGTCCGACCTGTGCAGTTCCAAAGCGACGTGCCACTGAATCCTCCGGGGCTTGATTCAGTCGGCACCGGGGCGGGTGATCCGACTGGCGCGGCAGCGCTCAGCGGGATGCTGGAAGCACCTATCCTGATCCAAGCGCCCGCGACGACGATCGCGCAAGGGTTGACTCCACCACAGCAAGGATTGATTGTCGACACACCACCGCCGCCTCCGACGACATTTCCGGATGGCGCAACCACCGGTGGCTGGTATTTCTCGGTCGGAGGTGGAAGTCGCAGCGTCGAGATTCTCGCTCGCAGTACTTCGATGCCGCCGCAGATCACGACCATGAACCGACCCGAATCCAACGAGACGGTTGTCGCTGCACGCGGTGGCGTGACCGTACTGGTGCGTGACGTATCGGCACAAATGCCTGACGGACGATTACTGGAACTGGGAACCGTCTCATTAAGCGCAGATCGCATCGTTGCATGGATGCCGACGTTTGCCGACATCTTGCGAGACAACAACAGTTTGTCACAAGCCGACGGTGAGCTGTATCTCGAGGGCGATATCGTGTTCCGGCAAGGCAATCGAATCATCTACGCCGATTCGATGTACTACAACGTCAGCCAAGAACGCGGCGTCGTCTTGGATGCCGAAGCGATCATGACGGTTCCCGAATATGAGGGAATCGTGCGTTTGAAGGCCGACGTGATGCAGCAAATTTCGCGGGGCGATTTCGTCGCATTCGATGCGGCGATTACCAGCAGCCGATTGGGTGTGCCGCGGTATTGGCTGCAAAGTCAGCAGTTGCGTTTGCAGGACCGACAAAGAATCATTGCCGATCCACGTACCGGACAACCGATTGTCGACTCCGAACCGTTTGCGTCCAGCAACAACAACTTTGTTTACTTCGGTGGCGTTCCAATCCTTTACTGGCCGCGATTTTCGGCCACCTTGGAGTATCCGACGTTCTATCTGACCGGCGTGAAAATCAAGGACGACAACACGTTTGGCACGCAAGTGCTATTGGATTGGAACGTATTCCAATTGTTGGGATTCGAGAACGCGCCCAAGGGGATCGACTGGGACTTGAGCACCGATTACTTGAGCGACCGCGGCCCCGCCGTCGGAACCAAGTTGGAATACAACCTGCCGGGACTGTTCGGTGTCCCCGGTCCCGTCAACGGACTTTTTGACACGTGGATCATTCAGGATACCGGTACCGATCGACTGGGGCTGGATCGGATGAAACTGACCCCGGAAAAAACGACTCGCGGACGGTCGTTGTTGCGACATCGCCATTATCTACCCAACGATTACGAACTGATCGCGGAGTTGGGATGGGTCAGTGATCGCAATTTTCTGGAACAATATCTTGAGTCCGAATGGGATCAAGAAAAGGATCACGAATCGTCCATTCGGTTGCGTCGTTATTTGAACAGCAACATGATCGATTTGTCGGCCCAAGTACAGCTGAACGATTTCTTTACCGAGACCGAAGAACTGCCGTCGCTGGAGCACTATCTGATCGGCGGATCCTTGGGACGATGGTTCACTTGGTCGGCTCACAACAAAGTCAGTTATTCAAAGTTGAACGTCGCGAAAGATCCGATCGATCCCGTCGAAGCGGCGGAGTATTCTCCATTGCCAGGCGAAACCGAGCGGCGCGGCATCATCGCGGCGACCCGCCAAGAACTGGCGATGCCGATTCCACTCGGTCCCGTCAAGTTCGTTCCGTATATCTCCGGTGAAGCATCGCATTACGGCGAGGCCACCGATGGCAACTCGCTGACAAGAATGCTGGGTCAAACCGGCGTGCGTGCAAGTTTGCCGATGGTCAAGTCTGACCCGACGATCCAAAGCAGTTTGATGAATGTGCGCGGTTTGGCTCACAAAATGGAGTGGACGGCCGAGTATTTTTACGCCCAAAGCGACACCAATCTGGACGAACTGCCCCTGTACGATCCATTGGACGACAACTCTCAAGAACAATTCCGACGGCGATTCATCGATGACACGTTCATGGGCACGTTGCCAAGCCAATTCGATCCTCGGACTTATGCGTTTCGTCACGGCATACAACAGAACATCGCCAGTGGCAGCGATGTGATTGCCGACGATTTGGAACAGTTTCGTGTCGGCTTGCACCAGCGCTGGCAAACCAAACGTGGGTTGCCCGGTCGCGAGCGAATCGTCGATCTGTTTCAATTCGACACCGACCTGATGCTGTTCCCCGACGCGGACCGCGACAACTTTGGCGAAACCGTTGGTCCGGCAACGTATGACATGCGATACCACATCGGCGATCGTTTCACGATTCTAAGCGACGGCTACTTCGACTTCTTCACCGACGGACTGCGTAGTGTCAGTGCAGGTGTTCGAACGAGTCGACCCGGCGTCGGAGACTGGTACGTCGGACTTCTTTCGCTCGAGGGTCCAATCAGCAGTACCGTACTTCGAACTTCGACCGATTTTCGCGTTAACGAAAAGTGGATTCTCTCGGGCGGAACCACCTACGATTTTGGTCGCACCGGAAACATCGGTCAGCAATTTGGAATCACGCGAATCGGCGAATCACTGTTGGTGCGTTTGGGCCTCAACGTCGACACCGGTCGCGACAACGTCGGCGTTGGTTTCTCGCTGGAGCCTCGGTTCTGGCCATCGAAAAAACTCGGCCGGCTTGGCGGCCAGCTCATCCCGCCACCGGGTGCTGACGGGCTGGAGTAATCGCAAACGATGCACTGCCTGCAATGACACTGCCTACAATGACACTGCCTGGAATGACGCTGCCAGTAATGACAACGAGGTGACCGCACTATGACCAGCGATTCAGAACCGACCCGTCGTGGTTGGATCGCAAAATTCGGGTTTGCCTTTCGCGGCTTGGCGTTTGCCATACGGACGCAAAACAGTTTCTGGGTGCACCTACCGATCACGATCTGCGTCGTTGTGTTGGCCAGCATACTGCAGGTGGGCACTTGGCAGTGGGTCGCGCTCACGTTGGCGACCGCGATGGTGTTTGCAACTGAACTGCTGAATACCGCGATCGAACAGCTTGTCAAAGTGCTTCATCCCGATCACGACCCTCGAATCGGCCACGCGTTGGATATGGCGGCAGCCGGTGTGTTGGCAACCAGCATCGGCGCTGTGATCGTGGGCGTCATCGTGCTCGGCCCGCCGCTCGCTGCACTCTTTTGATCGTAATTCACGATCGCGCGGTTTGTTGTAATACCCACGCCCGATAGCCAGCGCTCGCATCCGCGATCGGAATCATCAGAATCTGCGGTTCGTCGTACGGATGGATTTCTGCGAGACATGCTTTTAACTCGGGCCACACATTTGCAGATGATTTGATGGTCAGCCGAAATTCAGTGTCGCAGTGTTGTTCTCCCTGCCATCGATAATGGCTGCTGATTGGTCCATCGATTTGCACGCATGCTGCCATCGATCTTTCTATCAACTGCTGGGCGATCCGATCGGCATCGGCTTGGGTAGCGACGGTCGACGTACAGCAAATCAACCCGGTCGGCCTGGTCGTGTTCATGATGGGTGATGCGAGTGAGAGGGTATTGCGAGTCCAAAGATTGGCAGTTGGGATTAACTGTTGTAACCTGCGTAATCGGACGTTTGCCACAGTGGCTGCTCCGATTACCGGTGGTGTTTCCAGGCTTTCGGATCTTCTCCTTGGCAAGCGACCCGATGGCGATTAGCGTCAAACGGGTATCCCGGCATATCACCTGACACGTTCTCGCTGATTGATCTGACCGCCGCATTGGCATGAATTCGCTATGAAACCAAGCTTCACATCCCTCTTCTTTGCAACCATGTTCGCGCTGTTGCCAAATGCAGTAGCGATTGCTGACCAAGTCGACGTGACGTCCGATGCCGCCGACAACGCATCGCCCTCGCTGGAGATCTCTGACGCACAAGTCTCCTTGATTCAGAACGCGTTCATTGCCGCGCCGATGGCCGGTGTGGTGGCGCGAGTCAATGCGAGCGAAGGTGATCATGTCGAAAAAGGCACTGTACTGGTTGTCCTGGATGACACTCAGGCACAGACAGAACTCCAAGCAGCCGAGGCAGCCTTTGACGCCGCTCACCTGGCCAGCGCGAATGATGTCGATCAACGATATGCACAACGAACGCTAGAAGTCCGCGAGCGGGAATTGCAACAAAGCCAAATAGCCAATGCCAACTTCCCAGGCACGATTAGCGCCACGGAGTTGGAAAAGCTGCGATTGGTCGTCGATCAATCGCGATTGGCGATCGAACAGGCGCAACACGAACTGCAGGTTGCTCGTGCACACGCGGCAGAGAAAAAAGCGGCGGTACAAATCTCGCTGGAACGATTACGAAAACACGAAATTCGAACGACCGTTGCCGGAATGATTACGCAAGTGGACGTGGAACCGGGTGAGTGGGTCGAGGCGGGCAAACCGATTGTTCGTGTGATCTCGCTGGATCCCATCCGCGTCGAATGTTTTGTCGACGGTCGAAAACATGCGATGGATTTGGTGGGAAAACCGGTGCGGTTTCTGCCCACATTCTCTGACCACGAGCCTGATCATGCGGTCGATCCAGACGCGGACAAGGCCGACAAAGCTCCGGCCGAATTCCATGGCAAAGTCACGTTCGTTTCGCCCGAACTGCATCCGGTCACCGGCCAAGTTCGCCTGTGGGCGACCATTGCCAACCCCGACGCTTTGATCCGCGCCGGGATGCGGGGCCAGTTAATCGTAGCGCCAAAATAGGTTCGTCGTCGGCTACCGATGCAGTGACGGAGTGTTGATGCGAACTGAACGGCTCGGCAGGCTCCGGCTGAGCGTGGGCGTTGCGTTTGGAATATAGACCCCGCGTGAAAGCGAGGGCGTGGTCTGCCCTGGACCGGATTGATCGATGCTCGGCGCGGGACCACGACTGAGTGACGGCGTTTGGCGAATGAATGGATTGGCTTGGATCGACGGCAATCCGCCAAGGGATTCGGCTGGCGGCGGAGGCAGCCGAGGCAAATCGCGTAGTGCGTCCAGCGCCATACCCCTGCTCAATACGGGATCTTCCACGGTCACGCCAGGAGCCGATGGAACCGCAGTGAGTGGCACGGTGTTCAGCTGACCGGTCACCGGTGTTTTGGCTAACGGCGGTTTAGCCAACATGGTCGCATCCGGCGTCCTCTGTGACATCGTTGGCGATCGCAAAGTAACTGCCGCATCCATGTTGGAATCGATGGTCGGCATGGTGATGCCGACCCTGTCGGCTGACAACTTCATTTCGTTGCCATTACTGGATTTGTCAACCATCGCGGCAAAAGTTGCATCCGCTGTGGGCGCCTGCTGATCGGCTGCGGGCGATGAATTTTCGTTGGTGGCTGATCGCGTTTGACCATACCGTGGTGCGTCAGAATAGGCGTCGGTCGACCGCGTCGTTGGCGGCATCCACTGTGAACGCGAAGTGGCGGTCGCAGCTGCACGCTCTGGCTGTGCCGAATACTGGGCCTGCAAATCGACGGTATTCGATTCCTCGCTGTTGTGTTCCGGCGTCTCGACAGGTTCCACCTCGGGCGTGGGATAATCGATCGACGAGGGTCCGCTTTCGATTTCGACCAGAGATGGCTGGTAGTACCGAATCTGGGTTCCACAAGCCGTTTGAATGACATCGATACCGAGGTCATCGAGTAATGTTCCGCTCGTGTTATTGATATCGATCAGCGAGAGCGAATAGCGGGATTCGTCTGCGGCCAATTGCAATTCTGCCCGCAGCAATTCTTCCTGAGCATCCAACAAAAACTCGATCTGAATTTTGTCCGCTTCGTATAACGCTTCTGATGATTGCAAGCGTTCGCGCGACGCATCGACTTGTTGGCGAGAACTCTCCATCGCGTAATAGCTGGATGCGACTTCCGCGACAGCATCGCTGACTTGATGTCGAATCAATCGTTGTTGCTCGGCCAAGATGGCTCGCTCTCTGGCTAGTTGCAGATGCGCGTTTCGGACCGCAGCTCGTGCCTGTCGACGACCTTGCACGACCCCCATTTCCAAACCAAACTCCCACTCTTGGTGATCCATCGAAAAGAAATCTTGATAGGCACTGCGAAAACGTTGTCCATCGCCGGTTAAATCATCACCAAATCCGCGCAAGCGATAGCGACCGATCAAGTCCATTTGCGGCAACATAAAATTTTTCGCAGCGACCAACCGTAACTGCTGTTGTCGTAATTTGGTCGATTGACGACGCAGTTCAGTACGACCGGCCATAGCACGGGCAACCGTATGATCAAAATCAAACACGAATCGCGCCGTCGCGGGTGAATCAGCGGGTTTTAATAACTGACCGTCCACGGCCGTCAGTCCCATCAACTGTCGCAGGCGACGTTCGGTAACGTACAGTCCACCGTTGCCCGATTCGCCACCTAATGCGACTTGCGCTTCACGGCGGTAACTGTAATATTTGGCACGTGCTTGAGCCTCTTTGTTGGCTTCACCCCCCTCCAATTCTGCTTGACCTTTGGCAAGAACGGTTTGCCAGGTGTCATACGCCAGTTCGCGTGAAGCCAGCACGCTGTCGTAGGTTCGATACTGTCGAACCAGGTCCCAGTAGGCCGAGTAAAGGTCACTGACATAGTCCCGCAACGCGATTTCAAAATCGGCTTGGCTGATATTGGTATTCATCTGAGCGATGATGATACCGTTGCTGAAATTGAACCCGGGTCGCGCATTGGGACCAGCGATGCGATTGAATTCCCGACCGGCACCTTGCAGCAGCGGTTGCCGCACGCCTGCTTCCAACTGCGTTTCCCAGTAGTTGGGGAATCGATTTCCCGCGCGATTGTTGTTGTCATAACCGGTCAAACTGTTGACTTCCCATGTCGCCCCGGTCATGGATCGCTTTTGCCAACCGGCGTTCAAATTGACCAAATCTTGAGTCAGTTCTTGAACCTGCCCACCCAGCGTCGCATTGTTGAAGACGCGATCGTTGTTTTGTGCATTCAAGCTGGCGCTCAATACACTATCGAATTCTGCTAACGCGGCTTGCGGACCAAAAAAGGGATCGCTGTCGGCAATCGCCGCGTCATAGATTGTGGCGGCCGCGCCGGGACTGTCCAAAATCCTGATACCCAGCGACCTCAGAACCGGACTGTGGGCCAATGCGATGCTCAACATTTCCGATTCGGTGATGATTCGGTACTGGTCAGGCTCCGAACTGGCATCGCGAGGGCTCAGTGCGCCGACGATCGCTACTTCACTGGAGCTAGACAGGGGTGCTGAATTCACGTCGCCGACAGCCGACCACTCTGGTCCATTCGCGATCGACACGTCTGCCAGCGATTCTTCTGTCGCACCCGAGAATGCCTTCGTTCCGGATTGCGCAGGTTGCTGAAAACCTTGTTCCGAATTCGCCGACACCAATCGATAGCGGGTGGGCGGTTGCGTCGACGACCGCACGATTCGACCCTGCGCGTCGGTTTTGGCGGCGAAGGCGGATGAAGGCAGGTGGATTCGTTTGCCACTGGTCGAGCAACCGGCGATGCCGGCGGTCAGACAAACGGAAACCGTCAGTCGCGTTAAATATCGGTTCAACAACATCACGGGATCATCCTTGAGCCGCCGCGAAAAAAATTTCACGTAAGAATCCATTCCTACGCATGTTCTCTTTCATCGGATCGCAACGTCAGATCGGTCAGTGACCGCGAACGTCTCGGTAAACGCGGCACAACCGTCGTGATGGTTGGTGGAAACGAATAATCCACAAAGCTTTCAACCCGTGCATTGCACACCAAAATCGTGACGACCGTTACACACCGAATCAACGTGGTAAACTCTGTCGATTGTCTCGCTCGTGACCAATGTCGCACATACGAGCATACTGCGTGATCTACGTGCAGAGGCCCTTTCGTTCTGCCTTTCCGACTCCCAACATGGAAGCTCCACAATCGTCGTGAATGCATCTGAATCAACGACTACTGCGCCACGAGTCAAACCGCTGCATCTGGTAGGGATGATTTTGGCCGGGATTCGCCACAACTGGCAGGTCTCGCTGGCCGTCGCATTGGGTGTTGCCACTGCCACCGCCGTGATCGTCGGTGCATTGCTGGTCGGCGATTCCATGCGAGGCAGCTTGCGGGGACTAACGATCGAACGATTGGGAAAAACCGAATCAGTCATCGTTCCAGGCTCGTTTTTTGACCCCACCGCGATCAGCGAACAAACCAGTGCCGTTCACCCCATCATTTTGTTCACTGCCGGTGTTGTCGAATCCCGCGGCGACGCCTCGATTGCTGGATCCATCCAGCGAGCCGGCTCCGTTCAAATCATCGGCTGCGACGATAGCTTCTGGCAGCTCGATGTCACCGGCGTGGTACCGAAAAAAATGCCAAGGGGCGACCAAGTCGTTTTGAATCAATCCACTGCAGCGGAGATCGGCGCGAAAATCGGCGACCGGATCACGGTTCGATTGCCGATCCAACAGGCCGTCCCGGCGGATAGCCCGTTGGGCAGACGTGACATTCAGAGCGAAGGACTACCGCGAATGGAAGTCGTCGATATCCTGCCTGACCGCGGACTCGGTCGCTTTGCCATCAGCGCCAGCCAGGCCGCTCCGCAAAACGTTTTTATTTCGCGCGAAACCATCGGCCAAGCCCTTGATCGCAGCGGCCAAGCCAACGCGTTATTGTTTGATCAACGGATCGAATCCAAAGACCTGAACATCGACCTGGCGGATCTGGGGTTAAGACTCGAGCGGATCAAGCGGACGTTTCCGACCGTTGGCTCGACCCAGCCGACAACGGTCTATGACTACTATTCGCTGACCAGCGATCGGTTGCTGTTGCCCGATGTCGTCGCGGATGCCGTGCAGTCGGATCTGCCATCAGATCAACTGACACCCGTGACGACCTATCTGGCCAATGCGATTGAAAAACTCGATGGATCCGGAGAGGTGGTGGCGACCGTCACGTACAGCACCATTTCGGCAATGGACTCCAGTGCCGATTTCCCTCTTGACTACACCAAACCCGCCGGCGCGCAGGCCGATGCGATCCCGCTGGTGATCAACAGTTGGACAGCGGATCGTCTGAATGCTCAGGTGGGAACCCAGTTGCGGCTGGAGTACTACGAACCTGAAGTCGAAAAGGGGCGAGAGATTGCGCGATACTTTGATGCCGTTGTTACCGACATCGTCCCGATCACCAAACCAGCCAAACCCTATTACCGCAGTCGCGAAGCTGTTTTTGACGAGTCGCCGACGATTTACAACGATCCTGATCTGACACCCAATGTGCCGGGCGTGACGGATCAAGATTCGATTAACGATTGGGACTTGCCTTTTCAACTGACCCGCGAAGTGCCGCGTGCCGACGATGACTACTGGAAAGAGCACCGACTGACGCCCAAAGCATTTTTGCCTCTGGATGATGGCGAGCGCCTGTTTGGAAGCCGATTCGGTAAGACGACCAGCTTGCGAATTTCACGGTCCGCAGCCGATGACGAATCGGTATTGAGCAAACGGATTCGCGACTCCTTGGATCCCTACCTGGATGATCTGGGCTGGCAACCCATCCCCATCAAACAACAACAATTAGCAGCATCCAAAGGCACCACGCCGTTTGACGCATTGTTTCTGTCGCTCAGCTTTTTTGTCATTTTCGCCGCCGTGATGTTGATCGCGATGCTGTTTCGTTTGGGTCTGATCGAACGGTTGCGGCAATTCGGAACTTTGTTGGCAGTGGGTTGGACACCACGCAAAGTCATGAATCTGGTTTTGGGCGAAGGCTTGGCGATCGCGGAGATCGGTGTCGCGATGGGACTCCTTGGCGGCGTTGTGTATGCCAAGTTGGTGATCTGGGCGTTGCGATCTTGGTGGGTCGGCGCAGTGACCGTTCCCTTCCTGGACTTTCACTGGACGTTTCGGAGCCTGATTATTGGCGGGATGGTTGGATGGCTGGTCGCGGCCATCGCGCTTTGGACCACCATCCGATCGATTATGAAAGTCAACGCCCGCACACTTTTGACCGGCAGAGACACCGATCAGCAGTCAAGTCGCCAGGCACAATCACCGTCGCCAATGAACAAATCCAAGCTGCCGATTGTCGCGGGCGTCACGGCACTGCTGGCATTGATCATCGCAGCGGTGGGTGCGACAGCCGGCGGGCAGGCGGCAGCGGGCGGATTTGTTGGTGGCGGAATGATGTTGCTGATCGCCACATTGATATCGGTCTACGCCAAGCTACGTCAGCCCAAAAAAATCGGATCGAGCCCGACCCAATTGGAATCCGACGATCCACTCGACGACACGTCCGGTGGTAACCGATCCCACAAGTTCACGATTGGGTCGCTCGCCTCGCGCAATGCGTCGCGGCATCCCCTCCGCAGCACTTTGACCATCGGATTAATGGCGACCGCCGCATTCCTGATCATCGCGATCACCGCATTTCGGTTGCAACCGACCGACCGCGGCACGGGCGGATTCAACCTGCTCGCACAAACGGCTCAACCGATTTACAAGGACTTGAGCGACGCCGAATTCCAGAGCGATACCTTCGGCCCCGACGCCAAAGTGCTTGACGATGCCCGGATCGCATCGATGCGAGTTCGCTTGGGTCAAGATGCTAGTTGCAACAATCTGTATCAGGCCAGCCAGCCGACCGTACTGGGTATTCAAGAAAGTTTTGTCGCGCCGGCCGGATTCGATTGGGCTGCGTCGCCGGAGTTGGCCCAGGACGAAACGCCGTGGAACCGCTTGGCAATCAAGGCGACCGGCACCAAGGAGGACCCGATTGGGGTGATTCTGGATCAGAACACTGCGATGTGGAGCCTGCAAATGATGGGCGGTGTCGGGGAAGTTCGCGCGTTCGAATATGAATCTGGAAAACCGACCTACTTTCGAGTTGTCGCTCTTTTGTCCAATTCGCTCCTGCAAGGTCGACTGATAATCGGTGAAGAAAATTTCCGTCACGTGTTTCCTGACATCAGCGGTTATCAATTCTTTTTGCTCAGCTGTGATGCCGACAACCAAGATCGCGTGGCGGCGACTTTGGAAGATCGACTGGGTGATGTGGGAATGGATGTTTCGGATTCGAAAACCGTTTTGGCCGGAATGCTGGCGGTTCAGAACACCTACCTGCGAACGTTTCAGAGTCTCGGTGCACTCGGTTTGTTGCTTGGCACAATCGGTTTAGCCATTTCACAACTACGTAGTGTCTTGGAACGGCGACGCGAGCTCGCCGTCATGCGGGCAATCGGTTTTACGCGACAGCGGTTGGCGACGGTGGTCATGACCGAGACGGCGTCACTGTTGTTGCTGGGAATCGGATGCGGCGGAATCTGCGCGATGTTGGCAGTGATGCCGTATGCGATACTGAGCGGATTGAAGCCGCCGGTGTTGGAACCGTTGATGATCGTGTTGGTCATTATCGTTTTCGGATTGTTAGCAGGGCTTGTCGCCGTCCGGCGCGTGCTCAGAATGCCATTGATGGACTCGCTGCGACCCGAGTAATGATGCCAACACCACCCAGGCGGATTCTTCATGCGACAAATCATTGAATCATTGACCGATCCGGCAGATCACCTGGCGTTGGATGAATCCGTATTACTGGCGGCTGACGCCGGCGAATTGGGTGAGACAATTCGCGTTTGGCAATTCGACCGTCCGGTCGTCGTTGTAGGACGATCGACAAAGGTCAACGAAGAAGTCGATCATGCATTCTGCGATCAGCAGGCCATTCCTATTCTTCGTCGCTGCAGCGGTGGTGCCAGCGTGGTGGGTGGACCAGGTTGTCTGATGTACAGCATCGTCATCAGTCTGGACGTCCATGGGGAACTACGCAAAATCGACGCGGCTCATCGATTCGTCATCAGTCGCGTGTTGGCAGCGACGCAACAGCAGATTTCCGATGTCGCCTGGCAGGGAACCTGTGACCTGACCTACCGGAACCAAAAATTTTCCGGAAACAGCCTGCGAATTTCGCGGTCACATTTGATCTACCACGGCACGATTTTGTACGACGCTGATTTAACGCTTCTAGCCGCCTGTCTGCGCAACCCGCCGCGACAACCCGATTATCGCAGCGGCCGGGATCATCACGAATTTGTCACCAATGTGCCGATCGATCCGGCTGCCCTGTCGGCCGATCTGTACGCCCGGTTCGATGTCGATGAAGTGCCGCTGAACGAATTGCCAGTCCATCGGATGCAACAGTTGCGAGCCGAAAGGTACGATGTTTCCAGTTGGAACCATCGTCATTAAGCTGCTGGTGCGAAACGACCGCCGTACTCTTTGCTAATAACTTACCACCCAAATTTTTTGAGCGATCATGAGTCGAGACACTTTGCAGACGCGTTTAGCCGATTACGGGCAAGAGCAGGTATTGCGTTATTGGGAAGAATTAACAAGTGATCAACAACAACGACTGCAGTCGCAGATCGACGATCTGGACTTGGACCAGTTGGCCACCTTGATCGCTGGCGAAGATGAAAAACCTGATTTCGAATCGTTGGCGGCCGCAGCATCACCTCCGCCGGCCGTGCTGGCCGATGGAACGGGCGCGGATTGGACCGATGACGATGCGACAAAACGCGGTGAAGTGGCGTTGCGCGCCGGCGAGATTGGCGCGGTGTTGGTCGCGGGAGGGCAGGGCACACGTCTTGGTTTTGACCAGCCCAAAGGGATGTACCCGATCGGACCGGTATCCGATCGAACGCTGTTTCAGATTTTTGCCGATCGACTACTCGCCATCGGCCAACACTATGGTGTCAGTATTCCGCTGTACATCATGACGAGCGCAGCAACCGACGCCGAGACACGCGAGTATTTTGAACACAACAATTATTTGGGTTTGAACCGAAACGACGTTCGCATTTTTCAGCAGGGAACCATGCCGGCGGTTGATTCACAAACTGGAAAACTGTTACTCGCATCGAAGGATTCGCTGGCGCTGAGTCCCGACGGACACGGAGGAACAGTTCGTGCCCTCGACAAAAGTGGATGCTTGGATGATGCCCATGAGCGCGGCGTGAAGCACTTAGCGTATTTTCAGGTCGACAATCCACTGGTGGCACTTTGCGATCCCACGCTGTTGGGACATCACTTGTTAGCCAACAGCGAAATGACATCGCAGGTGGTCCGCAAGCGTTACGCGACCGAAAAG
>JABDKS010000504.1 GCA_013002105.1 Pirellulaceae bacterium
TTTCAAGACTGCTGAGCGAATTGACATCGAACGACAACGCCGATGAGCCGCCGTCGACGAAATCATTGCCAATGATGATGGGTTGCGATGCACTGACGAACACGGTGCTCGGTGCGTTGTCGCCGCGTCCCACTCGCGTGTCATTGGTGGTACCGCGACCGTCAGCGTTTTGCTCCAGAGTCGTGTTGGCCAAACGCAAGTCTGCTTGATGGACTTCCAACGCGTTAAACGAAGCAAAACCACCTTCGATCCTGGTGGTGCCACCGCCGCCAGCGATCACCCCTTGATCGATGCTTGCCGTCGATCCATGTCCGATATACAAACCGCCCCAGTCGCCGGGATTCAATTCTCCCAGGTCACCGCGGTCATTGGTGTCAAAGGTCCCACCGCCACCGTAACGTTGATCCTCCAGAGAGGTGAACACGATTGGCAGTGACGGCAAACCTTCTGCGATCAGGCTGCCACCGAATCTTGCTTCGATGCGAGCGCCGTCGATTTTCAAAACGGTGCCCGGATCAATGACCAAACTGGCATCCAAACGGCTACGCAGCGCAGGACCTTCGCTGGACAACGGTGCAACCCCGGCTGCGGCTCGATCTACATAAGCAGTATCGCTGGCATTGAGTTGTGCGACGAGCGAAAATTGTCCCGGCACTCCGTTGAGCACCGCGGCGCGATAAAGGCGTCGCGAAACAAAGTCGGTCCCCGAAGCGACCGTTGGCAGTTGCGTCAGTTGAATCGCGCCGGTGGTGCCCAGCGTGACGGGTATGCTTGGTTGGCTGGCCGCCGACTCCAATCCGCTGGAGTTTACGTTGGTGATTCGGTAGACGAATGTTCCCGCGGGGACTGCGCCACCGGATATCGCGACCGGTCGAATCAACAACGACGACGGTGCTGTGGACTGAATCACCGGACCGCCGGGCGTACCTTCGATCACCAAGTTTTCGGTCAGTACGTGCGGAATGTCGGTGTCGTCAAACCGCGATGGTTGACTAATCGTCTCGGTGACTTCGCCGGTTCGCGTTGCCAGTCGAATGAATAGTCCATTGATACTGTTGTCCACGACCAGGTTGCCGTGAATCTCAGGTCCAACTCGCGAATAGTCGGGCGTGAACGGAGAGAGTCCCTGGTAAAACGGATCGGTAAATCGAGATTCGGCAAAGGTGTCCGGTGTCGCTGCCATTGCGGCATCCGCACTGTCGGTCACTGACGAATTGATGATGGTTGGCCGCGTGATGGCCATATCGATTGGCGAAACGACGACTTGTCGACCGCCTATCGAAACGGCACCCCCACCGTATCGAATGTCGGCAAACTGAACGTGGTTCAAGAAAACGCCTTCGTTCTCTCGGTTGCGACGCGATTCGTCAGCACTGTCCAGATCGCCGCGGAAATCGATACCGCCCCAATCACCAGCGGCCGGGGCAGGCGTAAAGGTCGGAGAGTTTCCCGCACCAACAGTATCGTCGTTGACGCTGGTCAAAAACACGCTGCCGGGGATGATTTGGTTGGCCGCGTCACGTGCGGGCAATCCGTTGGAACTGATGATCGTCGGCGTTCCAAGGACTTGGATCGATGCATCGCTCAAATCGATCAGTGGCGATACGCTACCCACTCCGATCCGGCTTCGGCTCATTTTTAAAACGGCACCCGAATCGATAATCAGTTGAACGCCCTGCGGGACATTCAGTGCTGAACCATCGGCAAGCGGCAAGCCGTTGTTGGTAAATCCAATCTGATAACTGAAGTTGTCTTGGGCCGTTTCCAATCGACCATCTGTTCCGCCGTTGCCAACAACACGAATGGTGTCACCGGGTTGGGCGGCGGCAATGGCTTGGTCAATTTCGGTATAAGGATTGCCAACGGTTCCAATTTGCCCACCGGTCGGGTTAGGCAACTTGTCAACATACAGTGTGTTGTTTGGATCGGCAGGCGAAAACCAAAAGTCAAAGAAGCCACCTGGCCGGCCGTCGGCATCGCCATCGAGTGCAATACCGGCGGGACGTGCAACGCCAAAATCGTCGATCACCGTCGTCGCATCCAAAATCGAATTGGTCACGCTGGGACGGAAATCTAATCGCAACTCATATTCGCCTTCGCTCAAGCCGCCAAAGCCGGTTCCAGCAATCGAAGGGTCGTAGTTGTTATTCCCCTTGGCGCTGATGCCGACCATGTAGGATCCCGCGTCGACATTCAAGCGCACCAACGAGTCGTTGCTGAAGTAATCGTCGTTCTGTGCGATTTCCACGAACTGACCGTTACCATTGGCTCGATAAACCTTGATCGATGTGTCCAGCAAACTGGGGGCGCCCAAGCGTTCCGCGATCGTTTCGACGGACAACTCACCGGGCGATCCAAGGGTGAATCGATACAAGTCGATGTCGGTACTGTCGGGACGAAACAGATACTGGCCATGAACAATATCCGCCACACTTGGGAATGCGGGCTCGTTGTCGGTACCAGGGGCAAAGATAAAGTCGGTGCTTTGCGTGACCGGTTGCGGCAAATCATCCGCGTAGCCGTAGCCGAGCAGTTGCCCGACCAAGAACATGGCACCGCGGAAAAATTCACCGCCGAATTGATCGTCGACGGATTCATCAAAATCTTGAAAATCCAATACACCCAAATCGTCGATGCCATCACCGTTGCGATCGCGCGTGACCACTGCCTGGCCGCCTTGTCCACTGGTGGCTCCGACGTCTCCGCCGTACAAATCGCCTACAGCGATGGAGATAAAGGCGCTGCTGGTGGGTTCACCTTCGACTTCGACAAAATTAACGCCCAGGTATTCGCTGTACAGTTGCAACACTTCACGAACACGTTGCTTTTGTTGCTCGCTGATGACGTTGAAATAGGTGGTGTCGTTGGAGATGCCTGCGCGACTTGGATCGTCGCCGAGCCACGATTGGGCAAAGTCGTACTGGATAACCGAGATGCCATCGATGCTGTCGGCACCGTTGCGGAGGTAATCTAACGGAACCGTTCGCGTCAGCCGGGTCGGGTCTTCGGGACGAATTTGACGCGTTCCCGGAACGTCAGGCCCGGGCAAATCGAGATCGAATGGCGTGGGATTGAAAATCTCGCTTTGCAAGATCGCCGATTGGGTTGTTGTGGTTCCGATCGACCATTGGCCGCTCAAATCGAATGCAGTATCGAAACTGTCCCCCGGTTCGATGGGGTTATTCGGATCCAACAGCAGCGATATTTCTGTCGGTGGCGCCGGCAAGCTCTCGCTGGTGCCGACCCGCAGCCGGGCCGCGCCGGTGATGAATTGCCCGGTATTACCAAGGGGCATCCGCGACAGTGGCCGAGCAAAATCGAGCGTCGCGATATTCGTGATATTGTTGTAATCGACGCTGACAGGGTTGATCACCACATCGTCAACATTGCTGACGGTGTCACGAGTGTAGATCAACTGATAAAAGTTGCGGTTTTGCGCAAGTGATGGCAGCAGGTCGTCGTCGTTAAAGTGGACTTCGACAATCCCGGTATCGGGGCTCAACGATCCACTGGCCGTGCGACGAACCGGCTCGGTGACGACAGCGGCGACTTGTGGTCCCAGGTTGATCGAGAAGTTGCGGCGCAGATCTTCGCCGTCTTGAAACAACTCGCCGTTGGCATTTCGCAAGGCAAAAGGGCCCGATCCCAAAATGTCGATTTGGTAAATGTCATCGGGCAGCGGTTGTGCAAAACGGAAAATGACTTCGCGCGGAGATTCGCCCAGGCCGACAAAGCCTGGTTCGACGACGACATCACTGACTCCACTGAGTGAGAGCGGCGAATAGTTGGTCGGACGATTACCGATTGCCGTATCAACATTTCCTTGCTGCAGCGATGCGACGATCAATGCCGAGGCATCGGGATTGGTATTGATCGCGTTGATGAAATCGCGGGCGGTCGATTCAAATCCGGGCGCACTATTAAGCTGAACACGAACGGTTTGATCGGTTACCACCACCACTGGGTTGGCAGGTCCACCAAAATTCCGTTGTTCCACTTCGATTGTCGTGCCACGACCTTCGGCACCGGGCAACTGCGAAACCAAACGGACGCGAACGGCACCGTTGGTTGCAAAATCGGTAACGGCTTCGGCTGCATTGGCACCGCGAAGGGTCAACGTGCGGCCGTCAGCGGCGGCTCCGACCACGGTCAACGATGGACCGCTGACCTGAATCACTTCGACCAACTGCCGTGCTTCGACATCGTTGTTGACCGCTGACACCAGATCAGCCACTCGCGTTGATGACGCTGGATTACTGTTCAGATTGACAGTAACAGAACGTCCGTTGACGGTCACAATGGGTGCAGCCGAGCCGACTCGCGAGCTACTGGTAAAGCTAACGGTGACACCGTTGCCGATGCTGCCGGGTTGTGCGGCGCGAAATTCAACGAGTGCCTGACCGTTGGTGCCTAAGTCCGACGTAGCCGAGGCAGATTCAAAAACGCGGTCTTCACCGGCGCGTGTGATTCGAATCGCATCCAGCGTGTCCGGATCGATTTGGGTGTTGTCGTCGAATTGGAAGACAATTTCGCGAGGCGACACGTTCAATACCGTGCCGTCAAAAAGCAATGATCCCTCGTTGGGTTGGACGCCGATCAATTCGGGTCCCGCCAGCAATTGACGAGTCTCAAGACTCTCAAGCAGTGAGTGCCGTTTCTCGCGCCGCTTGCGGCGCAAGCGTTCGCGATGTCCGCCCGATGGGGAACTGGACCGTCGCGATGAACGAGCTTGAGGAAGTTGCGGTTTACGGAAAGTCATCCAGTGGCCTCGTCTAAATGCCTGGGCAGGCAGATGTTAAGTCTGGGTAGGGAATATTGGGTCAGTCTGCGAGCCGCTTGCCTGGAACGCGACCTTGCCGCAATGTGCAGAAAACCTTCGGCAAACCAGTGTGGTGGGCCGAGAGCTCGAAAGCAGATCGTGAAGGGCGGTTGAACAAAGCGAATTCGATAAGCTGAAAGGATCCACGCTCAGCGCGTCGACACCTGATTCGGAGTGTAGTTGGACCGGCTCATTACGCAACGAAAATCGTCTGTGGGACGGGGTTTAGGTCGGTTTGGGCCGATTGTACGAAGGATCCGGTTGAAGCCGAATGCCAGCGGTATTGGACGGAGAGTTACCAGTAAAAGTTCCTCTATTGCAAGGTTTCCTCTGCCGTTGATAGGGTTCCAACACTCGCCGGCACGTCTCGCAGGACGCACAACCCCACGGATGGGTGTTGAATCCTCGTGGGGCGGCGACCACACGGACACTCGCGTCAGGAAGACTCGTCACATGGCCATCCATCAGCCGCTCCCAACCCTTCGGGGTGAAACAAAACCACGCTTTTCGGCGGGTTTTTCGGATTCTCGACGGACTTGGAGCGATCGATCCATGATCTGGATTGCGGCTGCTTTGCTGCTCGGAACCCTCTTTTCGACCACCGGATGCCAGTGGGCGGCGAGCGGTCAGAACGCTCAGGGGGCACGACTTTACGAGCAGGGGCAGTACACCGCCGCGCTGCAACAATTTCAAAAAGTCCTGTCGTCGGATCCTCAAAATCCGGACGGTTACTACAATCTGGCCGCCACGACCCACCGTTTGGGGTCGCTCAGGGGTGATACCAACCTGATCGAGCAGGCCGAGGCCCTGTACAACCAATGCCTCGATCACGATCCCAACCATGTCGAATGCCACCGAGGCCTCGCCGTTTTGTTGGTCGATTCGGGCCGACCGGACCGTGCATTTGCTCTGATGAAAAACTGGGCGTCACAGAATCCAACCTTCTCCGAACCCCGCATCGAACTGGCACGACTGTACGAAGAGCACGGTGAGCCACAAACCGCATTGAAGTATCTCGAAGATGCCGTCCAACAAGATGCCAACAGTTCACGCGCTTGGCTTGCGTTGGCCCGTTTGCGCGAAACCTCCGGGGATCTCACCCAAGCCTTGCAAAACTATCAGCGTGCTCTGGCGCTCAACGCTGGCAACCCGATGGTGACCGAACGTGTTGCCGCATTGAGCCGACAAATCAACGCCAACATGGACGCGTCGGCTTATTCGCGTGGCACTCAGATCGCCCAACCGCTGCCGTACGGGACGACACGCTATTAAGGCAGCTTCAAAGTGTGATGTTTTGCGCTCGGTCGACACAGATCGACCATTGTGCTGGGTCGCCCGGTTGCCGCACGGTCGAGCGTCCATTCCCTCCGTGCTGCGGCAAATGGGTGCGGAAATCAGACATATCGGCAACGAGCCCGCTGAACCCTAGCAAGTACCCGTTGTCTTGATCTGCGGGCCGACCTCGTCGGATCCGGTCAAACCGCGTACATTCAGCCACCATCTGGCAGCGTCGAACCACCCCCACGTTTGATCCGGACAGACGCCATTGGCCGCACGATGGCAGTTTCCACCTCTCTTGAAAAATAAATCGCCCGTCATGAAATCGATGGAAAAAATCGTGTCGCTGTGCAAGCGACGTGGCTTCTTGTTTCAATCCAGTGAAATCTACGGTGGGGTCCAAGGATTTTGGGACTACGGTCCGCTGGGCGTCGAGCTTAAACGCAATTTAAAAGATGCCTGGTGGCGCGACATGATCACCAGCCACAACGAGCTCATTCAATCTGGCGGCGCTCCATCGACGTACGAAATGGTCGGTCTGGACAGCACGATCATCATGCATCCCCAAGTTTGGAAATGCAGCGGTCACTACGACCTTTTTCACGATCACATGGTCGATTGCCGTGAAAGCAAGAAACGCTATCGATTCGATCAGGTCCGTGGTCGCTGGGCAGAATACCGCGACAAGAAGATCTTTGTCTCGACATTGGCTGAAATCGAGCAGGAGCTCGATGACGTACGCCGGCGGGCGATGAAGTTTTTTAAACTCCGAAACAAGGATGCCGACAAAGTTACGATTGGTGACGAATCGCTGACACTGGACAAATTGGATTCGACCACCGACGTGCTGGCCCCCGAAGCAAAGTCGTTGGACACGCTGACCGAGCCGCGCGAATTCAATCTGATGTTCAAGACCACCCTGGGCGCCCTCGGAGGCGAAGAAGACACGACATTTTTGCGTCCCGAGACGGCACAGGGGATTTTTGTCAATTTCAAGAACGTACTGGATAGCAGTCGCGTGAAAGTTCCCTTTGGCATCGCGCAGGTGGGCAAGAGTTTTCGAAACGAGATCACGCCGCGGAATTTCACCTTCCGATCACGAGAATTCGAGCAGATGGAAATCGAGTTCTTCTGTCATCCCGATCAGTCGCAAAAGTGGTACACGTTTTGGCGCGATCGACGGTTGGCCTGGTACAAAGAATTGGGCCTTTCGGATGAACTGCTGATCATGCGAGAACACCATACCGAAGAGTTGGCTCATTACAGCGTCGGTACCGCCGACATCGAATACGCGTTTCCGTTTTTGCCCGAAGGCGAATATGGCGAGTTGGAAGGCATCGCACATCGTGGCGATTTCGATCTTCGCAGTCACATGGAAGGCAAGCTGAACCCGGCGACCAACCCCATGACGGTCGAATTGGGGGACAATGGTAAGCCGAAATATAAAGGCAGCGGTCGCGATCTGACGTATCGCGATGAAGTCTCCAACGAAAAGTACATCCCGCATGTGATCGAGCCCTCGGCCGGCGCCGATCGAGGCGCCCTGGCGTTCTTGTGCGAAGCGTTCACCGAAGACGAAGCACCTGACGAGAAAGGAAAGCTGCAGACGCGGACGGTGATGAAGCTGCATCCGCGGCTGGCTCCCGTGAAAGCCGCGGTCTTTCCATTGGTCAAGAAGGATGGGATGCCCGAAATCGCGCAAGAAATCTATGGCGCGCTCAAACAACACGTCAATGTGTTTTACGACGCCAAGGGAGCCGTGGGCCGCCGCTACCGTCGGCAGGACGAAGCGGGTACGCCGTACTGTATCACCGTCGATGGACAGACCATGGAAGACCAAACAGTCACGCTCCGCGATCGCGATTCGCTCGAACAGAAACGTGTGCCGATCGACGAGATCGTGGCCGAGATCCGCGAGAAGATCTCCTAGTGGCACGAAATTGCACTTCCTGGAAGCTAGAGCGTTCCGCCCACGGATCTACTGGTGGCATGAAGTTGCAC
>JABDKS010000532.1 GCA_013002105.1 Pirellulaceae bacterium
TTTCATAGCTGTCCGACAGCGAGTTGTAGATTGCCATCACACGGCACAAGTGACCCCGTTCGTAGTCGGGCTGCATTTCGAACAATGCCAATTCGGTCTGACTGCGTGCAAACCCGATATCCAGCCGTGCCGCACGGGCCACCCACACCGCACCACCGAGCGCAATAAACGGAACTGCCAGCCACGCGTATTCCAAACGACCGATGATTCGAAAGACCAGATAGTTAATCGGTACCAGCAACAACAAGTAGTAACCGAGCGATCGCACGACCAGAGACGAATCAGGGATCTCGATGCCCGATTCATCACGCAACGTTTGGCGACACCAGTTCACCGTGTCGCTGTTGTCGGACCAGCCGGCGACACCAGTAACGGGTCGGCTGGCCACCAGCGAGTCGACCGAGGGAGTTGATTTGGCGACCAGCGAGTTGCCGTCGATCGTGGTGTTCAAGACGGCATCGCGGGCAGTGATCCGCACACGTGTGTTCATCTTGGCACTGCTGTCGGAACTGTTCCAGTCGGGATAGACCTGCGTGTACATCGACTCGGCGGCCAAGTCGTTGGCTTCGACCGTTTCGCGTCGTGGTCGTAACAGGATCACCGAATTCAAAAAGCTGTTGTACGAATCCCAATCCTGCAGCCAATCAGCCGTCAGATCAAAACGGGGTTGCACAACGCGTCCCAGTCCCACTCGTCGTGTGACGATCAGATTCTCGGTGTCCTTGACTGCTGTTCCCCCGGCAACCAATTTGCCATCGACAGCGATTCGGCCCGATTGGGCACGCAGCATTTCGACTTTCGCGGGCGTGGACCGGTCGCTTGCGACTTGCCAATTGGTGATCATCTTGGCCGCCGCGTCGGGATCCAATTCAATATTGCTGGTCGGGATCAACGGCAACACATCACCCAACGCGGTCTTGGAAATGGCATCGCTGCCTTCGGCACCGTTGACGATCAGTTGTCCACCGAATCGGATCCAATCGGCCAACGCGGTGATTTGCTGTGGAGTGAGTGATTCGGGACCCAGATCGTCCCAAAAAACAACGGCGGTACTGGTCAGGTCCAGCATCGTTTCTGGAATCGCCAATACGTTCTTGGTGTCGGGCAGGACAATTCGGTAATTGGACTTGGCCGTCTTGAACTCGAATTCGTCACGCGGGGGACGCACCCAATCGGCGACTTGCAGGGCTGCGAATCGCTCCGGTCGCGTCGTCAAGACAACAAAGAAGTACTCTTGGGCCATCATCACATTGAACGGTTGCCGACCGGTGTCAAAAAACGTCGCACGTCCGGACGAGACAAAACGGCTGCTCAAAAAGAGTCGTCGGTCTTCGGTGGCCGTCGGTGTTGGAGGCAGCAACCGAAAATCAAACCGTCGTTGTTGGCCCTTGGGCAGTACAACGGGACGTAACGTTTTGATCCCATCCTGCCGATGACTTGTTTCGCCGCTGGTCGTAAAGTTCGTCTTGGCAACTGACGATTGGCTATGCAGATCACCACGGATATCGGCTTTGTTGCTTTTGAGTGTTTGCGAGCCGGTCATCCAGTGGCCCGGCTTGACACCGCCGGACAGCAGATTGGCGTCGGCTGGAAACGCCAGCGCGGGTTTGGAACTGAAGTCCTGGATCGGCTCCTGTTCCTCCGGCTTATTCTCGTCATCGTCTTTACGACAGCCTTCGCAGCCGACCACGAGTGGTAGACAGAACAACATCAGACAGAGGCGGAGACGCAGCATCGTGACTTTGCAAATCGAACAATCGAAAAGAGAGCCGATCGGCACGCACGGTTGGCGGTCGACAAGCGGCACGGACTGATTGTACGCGAAGTCCGAGCAGTGCGGCACACGACCGAGGTGATCATACGGCCAGTAGCGAAACAATCGACGCCGAAAAGCGGTTTGGATGGACAGAGAAAACTGTTTCAGCACGGCGATTGACAGACCATTGGCAGCCCGCAAGAGGTGGCAAAACTCTGTCCTTGCTCCATCGGTCACCCCGGCAATGGCGTCGGCGTGACTGGGAAAACAACTCCCGGTCAGTTCATCCCCGTCGGCGACCTTCGCTGCCCGTTTACTTTTACCAGCCCATCACCATGTTCGATTCGATCGCTTTGCGAGCCTGTTCCAGGTCGCTGCCGGTTTCCATTCGGTACAGTCGGATCGCGTTGACTTTGTCGCCGGCCGAACGATTCAGGCACTCACGGGCGACGGAGCAGGGATCCAGCGTGGGATTGGTCAAGCCAAGGGCTCCCTTGCTGATGACCCAGGTATCACGTGGTCGCTTGGTCAGGCGAGCGATCTCGTCGGTGGGATAGGCGTCGGCGACGACGGCTCGGGCAGCCGATTCGTCCTCGGCCCAAGTGATAATGATATGGGAATCAGTTTCGATCTCGAAAAGTGGCATCGAGAAACTCCTTGAGAAAATACCGCACATCAGAAGGGGACCATCGGCGGAAAACCTACCGACGGGACGTTTGGGTACTCGGCATCATAGTAGCGAATCAATCGCATGAAAACGGCGAAGGGGAATCAATCGCCCACCGGTGAGGGTTCTGGTCGATCTGGCAACGTGCTCACCGGCTTGGCAACTTGGCGTCAGGCGGCATTTCTATCGGTTTACACCGGTCCCCTTGAGGCACAGGAATCCGAAGACGACGGCACAAGCGGAGAGGATTCCCCACTGGATCATGTTCATTTGATTAAAAAGGCTCATTAGTTCGCTGGAAACCGAACGGAACCAGGAGCCAAAGGATGCCAACAGGGCTGTGTATTGCATGTCGAACCTAACGGGTACAAGCGTGTCCTAATTGCGGCCCAGCCATCGGGACCTGTGGGGTCCCGGTCGCCAAACCGATGTCCACCGCGTTGTCGGTGGCGAAGTCGTCGCTGGTGAGTGGATTTCCACCGAAGCACGTAAGCGTAGGTTGCCTGGACGGATGAGGCAGTGGTTTCTGTCGCCCCGAGTGCCCAAAACGGTCGGGGCGCCTGTGCTCAGGGCGTTGGAAAAGGCACAATCGTCACAGCCGTCAAGCGAAAGGTGGGGCGAGCAGTCTCGGGTGAATTGGCCAGAATTGATGCTCTTGCGACACCAAGGAGGGTCGATATAATCTGCCGACCAACGAAGCCAAACATTTGGCGCGGTAGCTCAATTGGTTAGAGCCCCGGACTGTCGATCCGGAGGTTGCGGGTTCGATTCCCGTCGTCCTCGCCACTGACACTGAAGGCCCCGTCGGAGTTTCCGACGGGGCCTTTTCTAT
>JABDKS010000552.1 GCA_013002105.1 Pirellulaceae bacterium
GTAGAAAACCCAGCCATCAGGTGTCTGGGTTGTTGCGTCCGTATCGGTCGCTCCACCGCTTCGCTTTTCTTCTGGTCTGGCAGTCGAATGACGATGCGCCACTTCGCGACTGATTTGGATGGAATCGGCGTATCCGAGCATGTCAAAAATAAACGTGACACAACCCATGCGAGCTAGTTGGGCACAGCGTGCAAGTTTGGGCATGCTGCCGGATCCAACGAAGTGTTCGCCGCCGATCGCTAGCTGCTTTTTCATTTCCTCGTGTGAATGTCTTTGTTGCCGACCTCCGTGACCATGGGGCGAAAGCACACCAGGGCGAAGGATATTCGGATCGTCATTGGCGTCGTCTGCCGGTCGAAACAACAGACCAGTGACGTAGTGTCCCGGCAAACTTTGAAAATAGACGCGTTCTACCGTAAAGCCAGGACGAGTCACCTTGGAGTGAATCACACTCTGCAGCGGCGTCTTTTCGGGCATCGGCCACAAGCCGTTTGCAATCAACACACGCTGCTTGAGGCGATCGGCCCGTGCGTGCCACTGTGCCGGGTTGTCGGGGACCTGGAACGGGAAATGGTCGTTGAGCGTTTTTAAATCGCCCAGTCTGGCATCCGAAGGAACCATTCCCTCCTGGAGCACGCGCGGAGATCGTGCCGAGGCGGGTGTGACGACCAAGAAAAATAGAGCGGCGATCACCGCGCCGGCGATTGGCAGCCGCGCTGTGTCGTTCGCGAAAGTCATTGGAGAACGCATAGATTCTTAGATTTTTGTGGAGTGTCCCGACTCGCATTGGTTCGTGTTTGCGCCAACAATGTTTGCCATCGTTGTGAAAACAAATCACGCAATCTGTGAGTCGAATAGATGGATACAATTTTAACCGCCGACAGCAAAGCGATGGGACGCGTGGCAGCCGACCTGGCAGCAATTGATTTAAGAAACGCGTTGGCCTCCAAGGGGCATGCCAATATCATCGTCGCCACCGGGGCTTCGCAATTTGAGGTGCTTGGGCAATTAGTGAAGCAACCGGAAATTGATTGGCACAATGTGACCGGATTTCACTTGGACGAATACGTGGGGCTGTCAATCGACCACCCGGCGTCGTTTTGCGGATATCTGAAAGAGCGGTTCGTTGACCAGATTCCCTTGGCTGACTTTCATTTCTTGCGTGGTGATCAAGACCCCGCCGAGACAATTGCTCGCGTCGGCAAGTTGCTTGCCGAGACAACCATCGACGTCGCAATGGTCGGAATTGGTGAAAACGGACATTTGGCGTTCAACGACCCGCCTGCGGACTTCGAGACGACCGAGCCCTACTTAATTGTGGAATTGGATCAGCCATGTCGGCAGCAGCAAGTTGGCGAGGGCTGGTTTGCATCACTGTCTGATGTACCAACTCACGCCATCAGCATGTCGGTTCAGCAGATTATGAAATCCGAGCACATTTACTGTAGTGTTCCAGATCAACGCAAAGCGGCAGCCGTACGTGCCACGTTGGAAGACGAAATCAGCCCACGGATTCCAGCGAGTATCTTGCGGCGGCATCCCGCAGCCAAGTTAATCATCGACGAGGCCGCGGCAACGGACCTTTCGGCCGCTACACGTCAACTGATCGAGGGCTGAATCCACCCGAATTGGGGAATCCAATCCAGCACGTAATGGAATAGTGATGACAGCGACACTGCCCAGGCATAGTTCGCTGATTTGCCGATGATGAATGCAACAAACAGCAGGTACAGAACGATCAACATGACCGCCTTGCCGCGACCCAGTTGAACGCAGGCGTGACCGTGGGCGTCGGTGGACCGCGGCCCAGCGTAATAGATGATGAAGCCGATGATGGTCATCACCAACAGCAGGATGCGAATCTCGCTGCTCTGCTGGACCACGTCTGCCGGCATATGAATCGACCCGTGAATCAGTGTGTACAACAGCAACGGAAAGCCCAGGGCAAAGCAGATATCAAAAATATTGCTCCCCAACGCGTTGGCGACCGCATCGTCGTACTCACCGTCCAATGCATCGCGAATCGAGATGATCGTGTCCGGCACACTGGTTGCCATGGCGGCAAAAATCACGGCGACAAACATGGCGGGCATACCCAGCCCGGTGAATTCTTTGCCCATCAGCGTGTAACTTGGATGCAGTCGATTGCTTGGCCCGGTTCCCAGCCATTCGCAGGCGATGACCAGCATCCAGCAGGCAATCCCGATCAAGGCGGTCGAAGTCAGCAGCAGCGGCCAGGCATTCCACTCTTCGTTCTTGATTTGTTCGCGATGATGTTCACGGACCAAGTGCGTTTCCAAATCAAGCACCGGCCCGCCGGTCGCCCAGTAGACAACGGAACGACTGCGACTGACCGAGACGTCGACGTCGTATGATTCACGGTCTTGTGCACTGTCATCGGACCGTTCATTTGAATCGGTCACTGGTTGAATGTTCGATGCGTTCTTGCGCATCGACAGAATCATGTACGCCAAATACGCAGCGTACATCAGTATCAGTACCAGTCCTTGCCACCAATGCAACGCATTGCCGTTGATCAGTAGGATCAGGATAAAGTTGCACGCGATCAACGTCAGCCCGTCTCGCAGGATAACTTTGGTCGAAACTTGGACGGTTGTGACGCGTTTACCCGCGATGACGGTCCCGACCACAAACAAAATGCAGGCGGCTGGTATGATCATGCCATTAAACAGCGCGCTACCAGCGGTTGTGCCCAGTCCAATCGAGAATCCCTCTTCGTCCGCGAGCACGAACAGGGCGATCAGAGTGGTCAAGAGTTCCGGGACGCTGCTCGAAATTGCATTGATCGTGCCGCCCCGCACTCCTTCAGACATATTTCGCCCGAGATACTCCGACGCGATTTCGAATGCGTCACAGGCGCGCCAGATGATTAAGCAAGTGAAAACGATGACGATTAGCGGGATCGCGATTCCCATTCCCAGACGGACTTTCGTGATAGTGTCGATTGGAGAAAACGTTGCCGACCACGGCCGTGGTGAATACGTCACGACTACTGCGCGAGCGTGATGCCGACAGAGACGCGAATTCTCCCCGCATGCTCCAGGAT
>JABDKS010000582.1 GCA_013002105.1 Pirellulaceae bacterium
AACGGAGTCGGCGGAGCATTACGGCTGCGTGCGCCCGGCAGCCGCGTCGAAGGAAACGTGATCAGCAGTGCTGATACCGGCTTGCTGGCCTTTGGGGATGCGAGCGATTTGGAAATCGTTGACAACTTCTTTGGCACCGACCAACTTGAAACGGCCGATTTGGGCATGGACACTGCCATCCGAATTCTGTTGGGATCACAAGACAATCTGATCAGCGGCAACGTGATCACCAATAACAACAGCGGAGTCACGATTGTTTCCGGTAACGGTAATCGGATCACCGCCAATTCGATTCACAACAATACGGTGATCGGAATTGACCTGGGTGAAGACGGTGCCACTGCCAATGATGTCGCCGACAACGATACCGGTGCCAACAACCTGCAGAACGCGCCGGATATAAGTCAGGCCGACCTCAGCGGCGGTAATCTGACGATCACCTATCGAGTCGACACGGTGGGAGTTGCGGCGCAGTATCCGCTGGAAATTGAATTCTTTATCAGTGACGGCAACGGGCAAGGACAAACGCTGATTGGCACCAACACATATCTGGCAGTGGAACGGCGCACCGAGAAGACGATCGTGTTAGCGGTCGTTGGCGTCAGCGGCGGTGAACAACTGGTCGCCACGGCAACCGACTTGTTCGGTAACACCAGCGAGTTTGGTTTGGAGTTTAACGTCGACGGGGGCGCTTGAGCGGGCCTCGAACAGTTCTGAATCTCGTCTGAGTTTTCACTCGTTCCCGCGCTCGGCGTGGGAGCGAGGTGGCTACCAACTTATTCGGCAAACCTTGTGCACTTCGCCAAGGGTCGCGCACACGAGTCAAGAACGCACATCACCGTGCGCTTGCAATGCAGCGGCGAAAAAAGATTAAATTAAACAGAACGGGATGAAAGCTCGCTGCACGGCCTTTGCTTGGGCTGCATTTTCCCTGCGCGTGATCATTGGTCCACTGTCTGGAACGGTTTGTGCTCGCGTACTTTGAAAGACATCTGCCCCGCATGTCTTAGCCCAGCTTATTGTGTGAATTGATGCACATACAAGTTTGATGGAAACGGGATCAGGTTCCCATCGATTCTGAATCTGTTGTCACTGGTGCGACCTTCGTACCGGTATTGTTATACGATGTTGCACTAATCGCAATTTTGAAGAATTCACCGTACAGCGCACGCGAAATGGAATGAAAGTTTGCGCGGTCACTGACGATAGCCCTTGAGGTAAATCCGATGGCAAAACGCAAGCACCATCCCAGTCGATCAACGCGTGAAAAGAGAGATAGGATTTGGCACCAAGCGTTGGGCCAATCGCATGCCCGTCGGTCTTTGCGCTTGGAAGCGCTTGAACAACGGCATTTGTTGGCGGTGGCCGTGGGTGACATTTTGTTGACCGATTCCGGCGCGCAGGCAGTGATCCAGATCGATCCAACCACGGGTGCGCAATCCACGCTTTCCTCCGGCGTTAACCTCGCAGCACCCATCGGGATTGCGATCGATGACGTGACCGGCGAGATCTTTGTTGCCGACACGGTGACTGATGCAGTCATTCGTGTTGATCCGAACACGGGCGGTCAGACGGTCGTTTCGTCCGGCGGTAACTTCGTCGATCCTCATGGAATCGAGATCGAAGCCGATGGTTCGCTGGTGGTGGCGGACCAGAATTCCGGAACAGGTGGGGCCGTCATTCGCGTCAATCGTTCGACCGGTGCGCAGACAATCGTTTCAACCGGTGGCAATTTCGTCGATCCGCACGGCATTACGGTGGCCCCCGATGGGACGCTGTATGTCAGTGACCGCAATACTGGCGGGACGCCACCGTACAACAACACTTCCAACGCCGGTGGCGCACTGATCGCCGTGGACCCCAGCACGGGCGCGCAAACGATCATCAACAACAATTGGGGTGCGACCGGCTTTTTTGATCCAGCCGGGGTGGAAATCGAAGCCAGCGGCGACATTTTGCTGGCGGACCTGAACTCGTTTGATGGTGGATCGGATGGACAAGGT
>JABDKS010000608.1 GCA_013002105.1 Pirellulaceae bacterium
GCTGCGTAGAGAGCAAAATGAAAAATCACATCGATCTGCAGCGGGTGCTCGCTACGGCAATGCTGCAGAGCGTTCGCCAAGCCCAACATCACGAAGTCGTCTGTCGTGTTGACCAGGATGCGGTCGCCACGCTCGGGTTTGAACTGGTGGATCACATGCAAGAAATCTTCGGACCACTCGCTTACCATTACTTTGGGCTGTCGCGACCGACGTGACAACGCATCACGCATCGACTGGATCAATCTGCGGATCGCCGGTCGACCGGTCGGTCGACCATCCAAATCTCGCCGGACCTGCGAGTGGCCGTCGACACCGAGCGACCACTGGTTCATCCGACGTGAGCGAAAACAGGGCAGAAACTGATCGGGTCCCAAATCGTCGTTCGCCAAATCGTCGTTCGTTAGTCCGTCGGCCGACACGCTATTGGCCAACACGCTATTGGATTGGGCTGGAGCGTCAGTTGCAGCAAAACATCGATTAGTCGCCAGCGTTGGCTGGTAACCTAATCGCTTTGCACCCTCCATCAATAGCGTCGCAAGCTCCAGGTAATGCCCCCCGGCGTCACGGACGTTCTCGTCGATCAGTAGAAGGCGTTTCGGCTCGGACGTCATCTCTGTCGTTTCCAGCGTGCTCGATTCAAAAAGGTTTCTGCTCCAATGGATTAGCTACCAAACCGCCGCACTTGGGTCCAGATTGACCTGAGAACACCGCATAGCCGTGACGTCGCGGCCATCGAATCGGTCCCCGAAGCAAGCGGAACACGGCAGTGAACGAATTCGCACCGTTTGCTATCGTCTCACCCAATTGCCCGCCGACGACTCCCAAAAGGTACCGTTTGCAACCAGATGGTTGGCCCACGATCGCAACATCGGCCGTTTGGGTGATAGCTGCGGGCCTACCCGTGCGACCAGCCGATCGGACGATTGCCCCGGTTCCAGCAACATTCAACCGGTTCCCATCCATTCCCACCGAGTGCACGAAACACACGACTCGCCGCATTTGCCTGCAACGTCGGCCAACGTTCTTAATTAGACTAGGCACTGCCTTGTCGCTTGACGAGGCATCCAACGGAGGAGGAAAAAATGAGCAAGCAGTTCATTGAATTAACAGGCAAGTCGTTGCTGGACGTCGTGAATGAAGGCGAGATCGACTTGAAGCAATTTCATGACGCCGGTTTAAACAGCGAATCGATCGTCCGGATCAACCAGTTCGGCGAAATCGAATTGCGCGGCACCGACAAGTGGATCATGATCGGAGGCTTGATCGGGAACTTCGAAGAGCGTCTCAAAGAGATGACTGGCCTGGACTGGGCCTAGGCCAGACTTGTCTATCACTTCTCGGCGGATGGGCAAGCGGTCCACTGACTGATCAATCGATCCCAAACGGCCAATCGATTGGACGACAATTCTGCGGTTCGTTCCGAGTTACAGACATCGCCACGAACGCCCACGCAATTGGGTCGAATTTTCGATCCGCGTAGTTTTCGCACAACATCAGCCGTGACCGAGCCCGCCAGTGCCCACCAGATATCGCCGCGGCTGGCTGCCTGTGACAAAGCGGACAGACGCCCGGTACCCATCACATCGATCGTCGATCGCCCGTCCTTGGTGAATGTGTCGATCAAGAAACGATGCAAACCCGATTCCCCCGCCAATCCCAAGATTTCTTCCGCCGACAAACATCCAGCCTTGTCATGATCGGCGTAGGCGACCGCGACCAATTCGACGTTCGCGGGCAACCGGTCGCGAGCGTCGCGCCACAGCCGACGGACTTGACCAGCATCGCTGCATCCGCTCGGCCCAACCTTGGCAAACGCAAATTCGGACGGAACCTGGTCAGCAACACCCAACATTTCCTCGCGTTCGCCCAACGCAGCAGACAGCCGCTTGCCGCTGCCAAAGTGGTCGTCCGATGATGCAGCGACTTGGACCACCGCTTGACGCCAAATCTCAGGTGCAACCGGTGCTAGGGGACCACCGGCAGGTTCCTTGAAATCGATGACGTCGACGTGGTGTCGCAGCACTTTTGCCAATTCTTGCTCGTCCCGCACACTCACCAGCCACGCCAGATGGTTGTCGGTCGGGGCGCCCACGGCGGCAATAGGGCCCCGGTCTGGCGACAAGTCGGCTTGTTCGATCGATTTTGTCACGGGTCCGCGGATAGGCGATCAACGCTGGGGTGGTTACAGTTGGTAGCAATCCAATAAGTCCGTCCGATGGATCTGAAACGTAAGCATAACGTTGCAATACGAGTATATAGACACCAGCGAAGCTCTCGAAGATTATTGCCGAGAGCTGGCCAAACACGAAGTACTGGCATTCGACACTGAATTTGTGTCCGAAGATCGCTATCGCCCGCAGCTTTGTTTGATTCAAGTAGCTGCCGGAAACGAACTGGCGATCATCGATCCACTAACGATCCAATCCACCCAGCCGTTCTGGGATTTACTGGTCCAGTCGGGCCGAACCGTCATTGCACACGCGGCACGCGAAGAATCTCGCTTCTGTTTTCGCTATACCGGAAAACCGATCGGCGGTTTGTTCGATACTCAACTTGCCGCAGCATTTGTCGGCATGGAGTATCCCGCGTCACTGGGCAATTTGGTCAACCGACTGGTCAACAAAACATTACCCAAAGGCGAAACACGCACCAATTGGCGACACCGCCCGCTGTCCAAGGACCAAATCACCTACGCTCTGCATGACGTCACCGACCTGGAGGCAATGTACGAGATTTTGAGTGAGATGATTGACAAACTCGATCGCCAAACTTGGGTCGCGGAAGAAACGCTGGCGACGCAACAAAAAGTGATCGATGCAGAAACGCGAGAAAACTGGCGTCGCGTGAGCGGTTCCTCGGGATTGAATGCCCGCCAATTAGAAACCGTCAAACATCTCTGGCGCTGGCGCGAAGAACGCGCCAAGACGACCGACCGTTTGCCCAAACGGGTCATGCGAGACGACTTGATTGTCGAACTTGCCAAAGTCGGTTCAGCAGACGCCCGCAAGATCCGCACCATTCGAGGGCTCGATCGGCGTGGGTTTACTGATCACTACGGGGACATCGCAGCGGCGATTCAATCGGCATTGGACATTCCTAACGAAGACTTGCCCAAACGAGCCAGGGGCACGCGGCGTGTCGTGTCACCGATGCTCAGCCAATTCCTTTCGACCTCCATCGCCTGCATCAGCCGCCAGCACAAACTCGCACCACCAATCGTCGGCAATGCCGAAGACGTTCGTGAGCTGCTTGGATACGAACTCGATCGCCGAAAGAATGATGCGATGCCGTCGTTGTTGAAGGGGTGGCGTGGTGAAATTGTCGGCAAGACGTTTCGCAAAATCCTAGCCGGCGAATTAGCCATCCGCGTCGTCGACGTCAAAGAGACGCAGCCGCTAGAATTCTTCGAAGTCCAATAGCGGACGAATCCAGATTCATCTTTGGCTCGTCTCCTGCCTTACTTCGTTGGGTCATTCCCGACTGCATTGGCCTTGCAGGTTCGGCACGACGAACTCTGCTGATTGCTTCCGGCACGCAGCAGCGTTACCGCTGTCTGAGGTGTGAATACGGCCGACGGTGATATCAGATCGGCACTTACACTCGCATTCGCAGGCTTCCTCACCACGGTCTGTCACCTCACCGCAGTGGCCCTCACCTTGTGTGATCTTCTTACGAGCTATCCGTCTGGTAAGATGATTCCTTATTGAAATGACGGCAACAAAACACACGGAACCTCCACTCGATAAGATCACGCGATTGCTGGGCATACACGAACGCGGCGTGGCCGACAACGCGTTTTTGCATGGGCGATCCTGGGGTGATTACCCAGGGCCATTCGGTTATCGCAAACATTCTGCCAGCGAGAATCCCACAATGTCATGGTTTAGGCGAAACGTATTGGTGACCTTCATCAACGACGCGACTGACGAGATATTTGCCGAGTCCGAGATGCCGCCGGCAAAACTTCCCGAGTCATTTGTTGCTGAGACAACATTACACATTGGCGATGCGGATTGGTCGGTTGTTCATGCGGAACCGCAATCGAAAAA
>JABDKS010000645.1 GCA_013002105.1 Pirellulaceae bacterium
GTGCGTTAATTGGTCGGCAACGCGAGCCGGCGTATGGGTGCGAAAAGCCTGGTCGGTCATTTCGACCATCGTTGCCTTGTCTTCGGCGTGCCCAATCATGCGATCGAGTTCCGCCTGTTGGCGACGCTCTTGAGGTGTTTGCAGCCGGACAGCTTGTCGCAGCAGATCAGCTGCCAGCTGCACCGCTTGATCAGCCACAGATTGATTCGGTGGGTTCATCTCGTTTGCCGCGTTGGGGAATGATCGGATTCCAGGGTGCCCAAAAGCAGCTTCGCCGCCACTTTTCTTCGCCGAATCAGCGGCCGCCACCTGTCTCAGCGGCGTCCATTACGGCGGTAATCTCGGACTTTCGCTTTGCGTTATGGGGATTCCTTTTCTCAGCCTCCATTTAACCATTTCGCGGCGAGCCTTTCGCACGACGAGGGGATCTAAAAAGTCCAACTCAGCGATATTTCGCAACCTTCCGCATGCGGGTTTGTCCGCATAGAATCCTGGATCTTCATTTTTCGCTTGAGCGTGCTGATTCGCGTTGCGAGTCGGACCTAACTTTCCCCCACGAAATGGCTTAACGATGAGTGCCACTGCGACTGCACAGCGAGTATTTAACTTTTCTGCCGGCCCCGCCGCACTACCGCTTCCCGTTCTCAAAGAAGTTCAGGAAGAGATGCTGTGCTTGCCAGGAGCCGGATGCTCGCTGCTGGAGATGAGTCACCGAAGCAAGATTTTCGTCGACATCCTGCACGACGCGGAGAACACGATTCGTTCGTTGTTGGGAATCAGCGACGACTATGCCGTGTTATTCCTGCAGGGTGGTGCTGCGTTGCAGTTCAGCATGATCCCGGCCAACCTGGTTCGTGATAGCGGCAAAAAAGCCAACTACATCATCACGGGAACTTGGGGCAAAAAAGCTCTCGGTCAGGCAAAAAACGAGGGCGACATCGATGTGGTCTACGATGCCGCCGATTCGAACTACAACCATGTACCCAAAAGTGGCGATTACAATGTCGCGGACGATGCCGCGTATCTGTACTACTGCAGCAACGAAACCATCCACGGCGTTCAATTCGCCGATGAACCGGTCGTTCCCTCCAGCGTGCCGCTCATCAGTGATGCATCCAGTGACATTCTTTGCCGTCCGCTGGACATCAACAAATACGGATTGCTGTATGCGTGTGCCCAAAAGAATGCCGGCCCCGCGGGTGTCACGATGGTGGTGATTCGCCGTGACTTGCTTGAACGTGGCAGCGATAAATTGCCTGGTTACTTGCAATACAAAAATCACGCGGAATCCGATTCAGAGTGGAATACTCCACCGACATTTGCGATCTATGTTTTGGGCAAAGTCGCGCACTGGTTAGCGGACGAAATGGGTGGCTTGGCGGCCATGGAAAAACTCAATCGCGAAAAGGCCGCGTTGCTTTACGACGTGCTGGACACCCACAGCGAATTTTACAAGGGGCACGCGCAAAGCGATTCACGGTCACTAATGAATGTCACCTTCAATCTGCCAAGTGACGAATTATTGGCCAAGTTCATCGCCGGCGCTGCCGAGCACGATCTGTCGAATCTGAAGGGGCACCGTAGTGTGGGCGGCGTCCGCGCGAGTATCTACAACGCGATGCCGCGCGAAGGCGCTGCGACCCTGGCCGATTTCATGAAAGATTTTGCCAACAAAAACGGCTAACAACCCTCCACCCGCAATCTCGGTCGGATAGTCGGAAAATCGCCGACCCGCATCATCCATCCCTTCTCCATTTCTGCTACTCGATCACTCCATGTACAAAATCCAAACGCTCAACAACATTTCGATCAAAGGCCTCCAGCGTTTGCCTCGTGAATCTTACGAAGTCGCATCGGAAATCGGGCATCCTGATGCCATCTTGTTGCGTTCTTTTAAGATGCATGACATGGAGATTCCTGATTCAGTTGCAGCAATCGGGCGTGCCGGTGCGGGAGTCAATAATATTCCGGTCGACAAAATGACCGAGCGAGGGATACCAGTGTTTAACGCACCAGGTGCCAACGCCAACGCCGTCAAAGAACTCGTATTGGCAGGGCTTTTGATCGCCGCTCGCAACATCATGCCCGCGGCGCAGTTCGCCGCTGGCCTGGATGGTACTGACGCGGAGATCTCCGTCGCCGTCGAATCCGGCAAAAAGAACTTTGTCGGATTCGAACTTCCGTCTAAAACCCTCGGTGTGATTGGACTCGGCGCGATCGGACTGCGTGTCGCCAACGCTGCACTCTCCCTCGGTATGAAAGTTGTCGGTTACGATCCGCTGATTAGCGTCCAAAGTGCTTGGCAGCTCTCCAGTGGAGTGGAACAGGCCGTGAGCATCGATCACCTATTTAGCCAATGTGATGCGGTCAGCGTCCACGTGCCTTTGCTGGACGCGACACGCGGGATGATCACTGCGGATCGTATCAAGATGATGCCGTCTGGCGGTATCATTGTGAACCTTGCTCGTGGTGGGATCTGTGATGACGATGCCGTATTGGCAGCGCTGGACGATGGTCACTTGCACGCTTATGTGATCGATTTTCCAACCGGCGCATTACTCAAGCACGAAAAGGTCATTTCGTTTCCGCATTTGGGTGCATCGACCGGCGAAGCCGAAGAAAACTGCGCGGTGATGGTTGCCGATCAAGTCCGCGATTTTTTGGAGGACGGCACGGTCAGCAACAGCGTCAATTTTCCCGATTCGTATATGCCGCGCAACGGTGGCAACCGGATCACGATCGCCAATGCCAACGTTCCTAATATGGTGGGTCAAATTTCGACGATTTTGGCCGAAGCGAATTTGAATATCGCCGACCTATTGAACAAATCACGCGGCGACGTCGCCTATACGATCATCGACGTCGATGGCGATGTCTCGGACGCCACGCTCAATGCGCTACGCGGCATCAAAGGCGTATTATCACTGCGATCCCTCTAGCAGCAGAGGGCCGTTGTTCGCTCCGCAAACCATCACTTTCTTGCACAAGGCATAGTCGTTGTTCGCTCCGCGAACAATCACGCCAGACAACGC
>JABDKS010000648.1 GCA_013002105.1 Pirellulaceae bacterium
TGCAGCGACCAATAAGATACGCATAGAAGTTTGTTTGCCGAAAATGGGGATTGGTGAAAAAAGGATTCAACCGTAGGGTTCAGGATATCAGAGCCCGTCGGCAAGCAGTGACTGCGCTAATATTCCGATTCTTGTCAGAGCAGATATTTCCAGCGGAATGACCGTGATTTCAGCTGTCATTGCTCGGGAACTTTTGCCACCAATTCCAAAAATTCGTGTTCGTTGACGATGCGAATCGCCTGTCCCTCACGCTGCAATTTCTCCGCGGCGTCTTGTTTTACACTTTGTTGGCGTCCGGCCGAATCGGTCCGTTCGTCTTTGCTGCCAACGACCAGGTAACTAGTGGATTTCGTAACACGGTTCTGGCAATGACCGCCACTGCGAGCAGCCAGTAATTCCGCATCCTCGCGAGACAGTATCTTCAGTCGCCCGGTAAACACAACTTGCTCACCGGCCAAGGGGCGGATGAAATCAGCTCGCACTAGCAGTCGTTGCAGATCCAACGACGCGGCGGCCTGATAGTTCGATCCAGATTCGCAAATCGCCATCGCGGTCGGCTGCGTCGGCCGACCGCCGCGGCCAGGCTTTCGTGGACGTCGTGTGACTATTTTTGCCGGACCCTTTTTACCCCAGGGTCCTGCGGTCCCTCGCGAGAGCCGCAACGCAGTCTCCAGTTCCGGTAACGAATTTGCACTGCGATCGATTCCGGCGGCCAACAAGATTTTGGCACAGGCAATTGAATCTTCCAATGCGTCGTGGTGCCGGAAACGAACGCCCAACCAATCCGACAGGGGTTTCAAGCCATATCGCTGTCGCTTGGGCCAAACTCGGCGAGCAATCGCGCGGGTGCATGTGTATTGCAGCGACGGAACTTTCAGCGAATGCTTCGTCAGGCAAGCCAGTAAAACACCTATGTCAAAACTCGCATTGTGCGCCACGATGCAATCGTTTCCGATCGTCGTAGCGATCTCGTCCCAACACTGAGCGAACTTCGGTTCGTTTTGAACTCGTTGCGGTGTGATGCCGTGGATTCGAATGTTCGACGGCGCAAAATAAAACGGAACGGGGTGGATCATCCACATCGCCGAGTCGACGATTTCGCCGTCACGCACTTTCACCGCCGCCAATTGACAGGCACTATCGGGCCGCCGATTGGCTGTCTCGAAATCGATCGCGGTAAAGTTGGCGGCAAAGGGCATTGGGTTGATCGTCGCTCCGTCGATTGGGTTTGCGATCGAGCCGACGAAGTCGCAAACGGTACCCCGATTATTGGCGGATCGACGAAAGTTTCAATCCGTAAGTCGAACTTCCAAAGACTCCGCGACTGAGGCCAGCCTGACCAAGCATCGCGGCACTAACCAGGCAAGTGGCACGTATCAGGGCAGGGTCGCTGTACAGTTTCGGACGACTCTTTTTCGGATCCCGTCGCAGGGCCGACGGCATTCGCATCGGTCGCCTTTGCATCCGTTGATGCAGACTCAAGCAGTCCGCACGGCACAGGCAGCCAGCCATCGCGGCTCGGATCAGAGTTCGCCGTGATCGGTTCCGAGGTGAAAAACATCGTAGGTCGATGAGATCTACCGTCATTCGGGGGTTCCCCCAGCTGTCAAAACGCCACAAAAGACTTGAGATAACGACTATTTAAGGACTTCTGTGATCCACCGCCGGTGGGCTGCCGTCGAATCGATTCCAGCATACTCACACGGCAAATCAGCAGGTTGCTGTCTAATTCGGACAAAGATCGGAAATGGATGGAACCAGATTCGAAATCGAATCGTCGGAGATCGCGAACCACTCTCGGGCGTTTTAGCTTGTTCCTGTAAGAGGCGATATTTATCCTATGTCTCACAACTTTACACAAGTTATCTGCCCTTCGGACTCAAGAGTGAACATTAGTCAACTCCCACGGCCTAGCAGCTAAGCGGAAAAACCATGTTCGCGTCGTTTATTTCATTACGTTCTTCTTTCTGATTTGCCTCCATGATTTCATCCCAATCGCTTCGCTCGAAAAAGAACGAGCGTCGCAAGGCGCTCAAGAGCCGTCGACAATTCAGCCGCCGTCTCGAACAGCTCGAGTCTCGGCAATTGCTCGCATCGCTGGCTGGCGAAGTCTGGGCGGATACCAACGGTGACGGTATTCGCAACATCGGCGAAGAGCCTGCGGCGAACATTCGTGTCTACATTGACGCCAATGATGACGGGCAGCTTAACGGTGAAGAAGTTTTCACGAGTACAAACGATTTGGGCGAATACGTCTTTAACCAAGTTGATGCGGGCACGCACGTCGTGCGACTGGATCTTCGGTTTGGACAAGACCAAAGTAGTCCTCGCGCCTACTATGGCTCCGGCTACTTCGGCCCCAATTTAGGGACCACAACCACGCCAACGCAGCTGTTCGAAATGTCGGCTGCTGGCGTGGTCCGACAAATCGGCACGCCCACAACCGATCGCATTCATGGTTTGACGCGCGTCAACTCAGGCGACTTCTTTGGTGTCAACTTTCTGAACGACTCCATCTATCGTGTCGATCCCTATACCGGCGTGGATACGCTGCTAAGAACGCCCGGCGAGCAACTCACACCCGGTCTTGCTTATAACCCGGCAACGGACAAGCTTTACACGGTCGGCAAAGCGAGCACGGCAACGTCGCTATTCCAGTTATACGAGATCAAACAAAGTGATGGCACGGTCACACCGATCGGTCCCGGTTTGACTGGTTTTCAAAACATCAGTGACCTGACGTTCGATACAGCGAATGATCGAATTGTTGGTTTTGACAATGGCACGGACAAATTTTTCTCGTTCGATACCAACGGCAATGGGCAATTCCTAGCCGATGCTTCGCGGGCGTTGGATAGCTGGTCGCTGGCGTTCAACGGTACCACGTTCGTGATGTTTGACCGCGCCGATCCGGACAAACTGGATCTGCTGCAGGTGAATCCGGATACGGGTGTGATCGCCCCCTTGCTGGACGCTTCGACTGCGACCCCGGCCGAGGCCTTGGATTACCCCACGCGCGGCGATGTTGCTCACCGCGTCACCGTACAGACGATCGGTGCCGAATCGGGTCTGAATTTTGGGGTCATTGGTGAACCGATCCAGCCAACGCGCGGCAGCACGTTGTTCATCAACGAAATTTTGTCCGACCCACTCTTCGGTAATAACGACCAAGACAGTTACTTGGAGATTCGTGGCGAGAAGAACGCGGTCATCCCCGATGGCACTTATTTGGCCATCATCGAGGAGCGAGGTGTGGTCACGACCCCCGGGATTCAAGGCTCCATCAACGGGATCTTTGATCTGTCCAATATCACGTTGGGAGCCAACGGATTCCTGGTCATCCTGCCGCAGGGCAGTCCGCACACCCCGCACGTCGACTCAAGTGTGTTGCAGTCGTCCACGACCAATTTCGGTGGTCTCCCCGGGGGCATTTACACGGATGTCGCGGCGGACTTCAGTTCATTCTATTCATCGATTGCTGGCAACGGGTATTTGTTGTTCCAAACCAATGTCACCCCCAACTTGCGAGATGACATCGACACAAACGATGACGGCGTGATCGACCCCAACGGCATCGCGTCTCAGTGGGACATTCTCGATTCCGTCTCACAGCATTCATTTGTCGGCCAGCCTGAGTACGCGTATGGGAAAGTCGTGTTTGTCGAAGAAGGGGTGAATGTTCCGACAATCAACCGCGCCGCAGACGTCGAAGTGGTGATTACCGAAGGCCACGGGTATGTCGGTCGAATCGGCGACTCGACGGGCAACACGGCTGCGGACTGGGTAGGCGGAACGGTACGTGATGAACGAACAAGTGCCCCTGTTCGGTACGGACTTGAATCTGGAATTCTGGGGATCCCACTGCCGATGGCTTTCATGGGTCGTGATCTTGATCACGTTGGCGAAAGCAACTTTGTCGGTGGCGTCCGTGGCACCGTGGCGTTGCAACCGCTTTCGCCTGACCAGACCTTTGTCGACCCGGCACAGGGCGTCGAAGTTCTTGCGGACACGAATCGCAACGGTCGCAAAGACGTCCTCTCGTTCTCTATCGACCCCAACGATTACCCGCTGCAAACCGATTTCATCAACCTGCTCGACGGCGTTACGTTTAACTCGGCCCGAGGTGACAACACGATCGTCGGATTCCCCATTCGATCGGTTGCCGAATCGCCGTTCATCGCCAATTCCAACCGCACGTTCTCTCAAGCCGGCGTTGGTTTCTTTCCAAACGACACACGATTCCGAGCGGACTTTTACCGGCCCGCTCGATCGGTATCGATCGTGGGCATCTCAGGTGGAACAGAAACCTACATACGTCTGGACGCGTATGATGCGAATGACAATTTGGTCGGTAGCACTACCTCCAATGCATTGTTCGGATCGGCACGGCAACGACTGACGGTCAGTTCTACCGATGACGTGATCGCCTATGCAGTTGCGTATAGCGCCAATGACGTCCAAGCAGCAAATGGCACCACTAACAACAGTTCGCCGTTCGCCAAATTAGATAGTTTCACCTATACACAAAGCGAAGCGACGGCAGTCAGTGATCAATTTGGGTTTTATGAACTAACCAACCTGTTTCCTGACGAGTACCAAATCACATTTTTGAACACGGAAACCAACCGTGGTTTGACGGGTGCTCAAGCGGTGCCGATCGAGATTACTCGCTACGAGAATTTCGTCCTAAGTCCTAACTTGGAGCCGGCGGTCGAAGACCTTGCCGTGGTGATTGCGGAAAACACGCCGGTCGGAACTTCGTTGGGTGCTTTGGCTGGTAGCGATGACGGACCGGTTACTTTTAATATCGTTGACGGTGCCGAGCACGGACTGGTGATCGATCCGGCCACGGGTGAATTAATCGTCGGCCCCAATGCCGTTCTTGATTTCGAATCGACACCAACATTCAACGTCTTCGTCGGGGTGACTGACGAACTGGGCGCTACCGTGATTGCTGTCGTGACCGTCCAACTGCAAGACGTCAACGAAACACCGGTCATCATACCAACATTCATGTCACTGCCAGAAGACACACCGTCGGGTACCGCGATCGGACAGATCCGGGCGGTGGATCCTGATGTCGTGCAAAATCAAATCCTCACGTACACCTTGGTCGGTGGCTCGGGCGCCGGTGCATTCTCGGTCCACCCGACTCGAGGCGTCGTAACGCTTGAGGACGCGAGCCAAATTGACTTCGAGCAAAATTCCCAACTCACGCTAACCATTCGAGTCAGTGACGACGGCGTGCCGCAGGAATCAATAACGTTTGATCAAATCATCGTGGTCAACGACACCAACGACCGACCAAAATTGATTGCCTCTGATTTCTCCGTT
>JABDKS010000650.1 GCA_013002105.1 Pirellulaceae bacterium
GTACTTGTCGGTCTTCGCGTAGACGAGCCAATCGATCAACTTCGGGTCGTCGCCGCGGTTGTACCGCCGATGTTCACTGAATTGCACCGAGAACCCATGAAAGGGACTGTTGTGCAATCCTTGGAGAAATCCGCGGACGACCATGCGGGCACGCAGATCGAGACGCTTGATCTGCTGTAACGATTCAGGCGAAAGGAGGGCTGTCATCGTTTCCACCCTTCCCGAGGGCATCGGCGCTTGAACAAGTTTGCATCACAAAATTCGCCCTCCTTCGGGAGGGTCGGAAACGAGCGACAGCGTGTTTCCGGGGAGCGGTCCATCCAATGTTTCCGTCGAGAGAAAATTCGTCTTTGCCGAACAATCGGTTCGCTTTACGCTTGCTTGTCAAGCGTCAGTGACCGCTGGCGGCAAGCGAGCCGAGTCTTCGAGCTCGCGTTAAGCCGCGATGCTCGTTAAACGATTGACCCGCAGAGTTGGCTTCCCCCTTTAGTCGCGCAACTTTCGGTTGCTTTGTCGTTCCTTTGTTGACACTTCGCTGATTCGTTCTTCCGAGTCACTCGTCGAACCGAATCCTACACTGGCAAAGTTCGCATTTGGGCTCTCCGAAGGGGAGCAGCGATGATCTTACTCGTTGGCCATGTCGTAGGAGAAAGGCGACCGGTGTGACGCGACGCAGGCACTCAAGCCTGGTCAGGGTGCACCGATCATGTTGGCACGTTTTCACCCCCAACTGATAATCCGATGGTGGTCATCACCGGTCGCTGTGGTTCGATGACGGATCGAAATATGTTCTCCCAATGGTGCGTGAATATTTCTCTTTGTGATCGATGATTTTTCAGATGCGTTTGTCTAAGCGGCTTTGGCGTGCTGGCTGGCCATCACGAACACGCGGCTGTGATCGAACGGCTCGCTGCTGTGGTACCAGCCGAAAAACATTTTCAGAATCTTCCGCATCACACAGACGTTCGCCTTCTGTCCCGGCATCTTGTCGGTCTCCTTCTTCTTCCAGTAATAATCGCCAAACAGCTTCCGACGACCTACCAGCGGGATCGCCATCAGGTTCAGCACGTAACGCAGTTCGCTGCGACCGCGACGACTGATCTTCGTCCGGCCTCGCCACTTGCCACTTTGACGTTCGCACAAGTTCAACCCCGCGTAACGCATCAACTGCGACAGCGTACGGAAGTCATCGGGCGGTCCGATCTCGGCCACCAGTCGCGACAGCAACCGCAGCGTGACGACGCCCTTGCACGGCTCGGGTAAGCGGCGATCGGTCGATTGCAACTGGAGGTATAACTGCTGCATCTGTTGTTCGAGTTCACGTTGTTGCTGTGAAAATGCCGTGATTTCCCCATAAAGCTGCTGCACAGCGGTGCCTTGGATTTCGGCAAGCGTGGCGGCCAGGCCATCGTCATCGCCATCAGCCGAATCAACCGCGGCGCTGAAGATCTTCTTCAGTGTCGCTTTTTTGGTGTGCTTCGAGCGAGCTTTCATCGCTGCGCAGAAAACCTCTTCGCTCGCCGCGGCGATTCGATGTGGGTTGCCGGCGAACTCTTCGATCAAAGCGCGTCCGGTCGGTCCGTACAACACCGACTTGTCCAATCGAAGATCGGGAAACAGGTTCCGCAGATCGGCATGCAATTCACACTTGGCGACTTTGATGCGGGCTTCACAGCGGAGCACAAGACGATGAAGTTCACGTAGTTGCGCGTAGTGCCTGTCGAGCTTGCGGTCTTTGATCAGCTTGCCGACTTTGGCAACCGTCAGTGCCGCTCGCGGGTCTCTGGCGTCGGTCTTGCCATGGTCTGCGAACTGAATCGTGCGGAACTTGGCGACCGCCTCGCCATGCACCAGGCAGGTTCGCATGCCCAGGCTGCCGGCCAGTTGCAACAAGCGGCGATGATAGATGCCGGTTGATTCACAGATAACGCGAACGTCACCGCAGCCGTGCTGCGAGGCTTTGCCGCTGATGTGCCGGAGTGTCTTGCGGATGTCGGCGCTTGCGTTGGCACACTCGTCGCTCAGAGTCAGTCCCGGCAGTTCCATCGCCCAGTGAAGCGATTCACTGCCGACGTCGAAGGCGACGTTGACGATCCGCAGGGTGGCAGAGGCGTGGTCGGAGTTGGTTCGGTTTTTTGCTTTTGTTGGCGTTGAGATTGTTGTAGAATTCATCTGGCTTCTTTCGCATGTATTGTCGAACGGCGATGTCCGCATCGCGGTTACGACCATTAAACCGTTGAGCAAATCCTCGTGATTCAGCTCGTTAATTACAGCGAGAGAAGCCATTTTCGTTTTTGTTTTCAAACCCGTCCACCTAAGAGTATGTGCACCGAAGTACGGCATGCGGCGGTTTACAATGGAAAATCAAATCGCCGTACTCGGTGATCCGTACCGTTATTTGCAGAAGCCATGACATTCGGCCGTGACGTAAAGTGTGACTCCTGCGGCCAGACGGAGACGATCAGAACAACACTGATCTATCGGTACG
>JABDKS010000683.1 GCA_013002105.1 Pirellulaceae bacterium
CCACTAAGGACTCATCGATTGACATTCGCCAATCGCGGTCATCGCGAGTCCAAACTGCCGCGACGGAAACCGCATTGCGATGGCTGTAGGGACGTATGCGAACGGGTCGATAACCGAACTGTCGTAACTGGTCAGCGACATCGACAAAGGTGCCCAAAGGCATCGATTGACAGAACGCGTATCGTGGCGCGATGGTGCCCTCTGCCGCCTTCACACTTTCTTGCAACTGTACCGATGCGGCCTGCGAACTTGGATCCAGCGGAGCGTCGTCCCACCGCGGTGTGAGTATACGGCCTAATTCCGTTTTCAGCCTTGCCCGCGCCTCCGCGCCGTAAGCCGCGAACTCGTCGAACAAAGCGACGAATTGCGTCGGTTGTGCGTCAAGCAGTAATTCGGAAAGACTGGCAAAGTCGTCCGAAGCGTATTGCTCCAGAATGTCAGTCGCGTGATCGATTTGCTTTTGCGAATAGGTCGGCGGCGTTCCCCGGTAGACGACACTTAATGGAGGAATCAAATGCCGACGGGCCGGCATCAAAACTTTGATCCATTCGCCAACCCGCAGTGAACTCTCGCTGACGAGGCTTTGGACAATTCGATCGGCCACAGCCATCCAGCGAGCGTCATCACCTTGGTCATAAACCGCTAGCACGCTCGCTGCCTGGAGCAATTGTTGTTTGTCGCCCGGCCCAGGGTTTTCCAGCATTTGCCAGAGCACGGGCGTAAGAGCGTCTGCATGATCGTAAAGCAGTTCACGTATCGTCGCGACTTCGACAGGATCGCTGATCAACAGGCGGTTGGTTAGGTAATCAATTTGTGACGGATCACTTGGCAACAGTGCGAGACTAAGATTGCGACGTTCGATCGAATCCTCGTCATGCTTCGCTAACTCATCTGCCAGTTTCGGTACGACCCACTGCCGATGATCACGCATCTCGAAAAGTATGTCAGGAAGCTGATCGATCTCTGCATTAGCAAGGGCCGTGACGAACCCTCTGGCTCGCTGCTGGTTGTTGGTGTCAATGATTCGATTGCGCGCATACATCCCTGCCAGCGATAACAGCCCAATCAAAACGAGGGCAACCGCCGCATGGGTACCATGAACACGCGTAGCATTTGCCATCATCATTTTTTGTGCCGGAGTCCAGTTTTCATCGCTCGTAAAAAACCGGATTTTGATCGCTTCGAAAGCCGAGGGAAGATGGCGATTTTCGCGCTGAGTGTTCCAGATCGCGGTGCGGTCGGCTAGCAACAATTCCGTTCGACCACGTCGTGTTTCTTGTTGTTTACGTGTCAACCAAACTCGCAACGACGGAACCAAATAGTCATGGGTGAGTTGATAGAATTTTTGATCACGATCGCTCGCCGATTCAGTATCGACCCCTTCCGGATCGGTCGGTGTGATTAGCCGCAAGCTACCGTCAAGAATCCGCAGCAACTCGTTAAACTCGCTGCGGCTATCTTGATAACCAGATGCTTGGAGCAATTCGCTCTGTGACCGCATGTGACCTTTAATGTCGCTACCAATCTCTGGCAACAGCGCCATCAAGACTTGCCGCGCCGCTTTTTGATGTCGCAAATGATCCGGATTTGCGTCTCGGCTGCCGAACATCTCTTCTAGGAAATTCGCACCGATACCCTCGGTGCCCCCGACCTCTTCGAGCGTCTGAGGAACCCAGGGTTTCCCCTTCACCATTTCGGCAAACAGGGCCAACCGCACTGCGACAACCTTGCCATCATGAGCCAAGCCTGACGCGACTGAGTCGACGAACCGTCTTTCCTCGTCGCTGATCTGCGTGATCAGAGCTGGTAGTTTCCCGAATGCTTGGCCGAATTTGATCAGTACCTTTCGCGCGTGTTCGACGTCGGTCAGATCAACGGTGGCAAAATTGTGCCCTTCGACGATTCGCGTCTCGACTTCGCGCATGAATCGTGATGCGGCCATCGAAAAATCGTCTCGAACCATCACAATGGCCTGGAGTCGGCCACCGTCGCACTGCCGTAGTGCGGTGACCAATTCTGATCCCTGTTCGGCGCGATGAGCGTGCAGCCACTGTTCGAACTGGTCCAGCACGATGACGACTTTGTCTCCGCTGGTTCGTCGTATCCAACTGAATGTCTCTACAAGCCCCAGGTCGGACGGCAACTCACTCAGGTGCTTGCGAAGTCCGCGCAGGATTCGGGTTTCGGTGTCGTTGGGAGTTGCCTCCAAATAGATCGTTGTTATGTCTCGGCTCAGTCGCGGCAGCAATCCGGCTTTGACCAATGACGATTTGCCACATCCCGATGGGCCGTAGATCAAGCCAATTCGAAACGTCTTATCAGAATCCGTTTCTTCGATTCGCGTCTTCCAAAAGCGAATGTCTTCGGGAAGTCCATCGCGATTTCGGGGTCCTGGCAGCAAACCCAAGAAGAAGTCTGCATCGTCCGCATCAAAGGATCGAAGTCCTTTGGGGACGATGGGCACGTCGTCGCTGAACTGTTCTGGACGATGTTGCCAGCTCAATAGTTCCCTGGCAAATTCGGCCGCGCTGACATAACGGTCGGAGGAGCGTTTGCAGAGGGCTTTGATACAAATCCGCTCCAGTTCGGCAGGAATCGATTGGTCGACGCTCCGTGGATTCGCGGGATCTCTTGTCGTCAGTTGATGGAATAATTCGTTGGACGTGCTGCCGCGAAAAGGCCGCTTGCCTGTGAGTAACTCGTAGAAGACAACACCCAACGAATACACATCGCTGCGACCGTCCAACCGGTGGCCTTCGCCGCGGGCCTGCTCGGGGCTCATGTAAGCCGGGGTGCCGGCGACGCTGCTGGACCGTAGATAGTCTTCTTCACGAATCGCCAAACCAAAGTCGGCGATATATGCCGTTGCCGAACTTTCCTCCAACAGGATATTTCCTGGTTTGACATCTCGGTGGACGATACGGCGTTCGTGAGCGTGATGGAGCCCCAACGCGATGGTGGCGACCAGACTCGCCGCTTCTTCGTGAGTGAGTCGTTCGTCTCTGATGCGTTCTCTTAGTGTGCAACCTTCGATGAACTTGGATACGACGTAGATTGATCCGTCGTCGGTCCGACCCATGTCGTAGACCGGGACAATGTTGGGATGATCCAGACTGGCAACGGTTCGAGCTTCATCCAGATACATCTCTGCATCTTCACGTTTCTTGAACCGCGTCTTGGTGGGTACTTTGACCGCAACCTGACGGTGAAGCTCTTGATCGAAGGCAAGATAAACGCGCCCGAACGCTCCTTGGCCGAGGACTCGTTCCAACCGATAGCGACCTCGAGTCTTGTCGCCGACCGTCGAATCGCTGAGGAAAGTCTCGCTGAGATCTGGCAACTGCGGATCGGTCTTGGAGCCATCGCCCTCTACACCAATGATCGTCGGTTCGCTCGCCGACGCGATGGCTGCGAGTCTCATTTTCAGATCGTCGCCCATGTCCGAAAATCTAGCTGTGAACTCACTAATATCCGGCGTTGTGTCACCGTTTTGCCGTGCTTGAAATTCGCCAATCACCAATTGGAGTTTGCCGTCCAGGTTAGCCGAGAGATCCGGATATCGCTCGATATAATCTTCAACTCGAAACGGCTGATTGGTACGCCAACGGTGATGCTGGTCGCGCAGCAGGACGGCGATCATGTCCGATGCCGCGAGTTTGTCGTGCTGATTCAGGAACGCGAATACATCCGGTGGCGAGTTGTTAGACTGCCACATTGCCTCGAATCGGATTGCCACGTCCGGCTGCATGAACAGTCCTGTCAGGCGTCATGTTGGTGGAATCGGGTGCCCCAACGCACGATATCCGCACGTTAGCATTCTGTCATGATTGTCCTGTGGTGACCTAACCAGTTCAATGACCGAGATCACTGACGGCGAACCTGGTGCGAATCGACCCTGATTTCGATCAAGTCACCCGTGTCAGCACCGTTAGCGGGAGTACGGACGTTCAGTGGGGATAGCGTTCAGTGGGAATAGCGTTCAACGGTTCGTGGTTTGCAAGTCGTTTGCCGTAGACAGACACCTGTTCGATAACCAGGTCGTCCACTGCAAACGAGAATGGCTGGTACAGTCCCGGCCGCGTTTGCGAGCCGTACCGACGGATATCGGCAGCGATGTTTGCGATGAACTGGACTTGCTCTAAGT
>JABDKS010000691.1 GCA_013002105.1 Pirellulaceae bacterium
CCCTGGTCCCTGGCTCTCGGATATCGGACGATCATCATGGGTCAGCAATATGGTCGTCGTTGACACCATAGTGTTTGGGTTGATCGAAAACACTTCCGCGTAGCCATTTTGTATATCGACATTGGCCGTAGACTCGCCGGGGACCGGTGGCGTAATAAAGTTACTCACCAACAACCGGTCGTCGTTGTACGTCATGGCGATATGGCGAGGCGCTCCGGATAGGAGGGTGTCACCGAGCAGAGCGTGAGTCGAGGCATCGCGTTTTTCGATTTTGGACAGCGCTTCCAACACGACGAAATAATCTGAACCCACACTGTTGAACACAATACCGTGCGGTTGCGAGCCGTAAGCCAATGGCACGGTCTGCATTACTGACAACGTCGTCGTGTCAATGACACTGATCGTGGCATCCGCTTTATTCGTTACAAAGATCTGCCCGGCATTCGGGACCTTGGCCAGAGCCCAGGGCTTATCGCCCACGCTGATCTCTTGAATCAGAGTGCCGGCCGCGCTCGAGACGGAAACACTGTCATTGTCGGGATTGACGTTCCAGATTCGGTCGTTGCCCGAGCTCGTTTCGACGATTAGCGTGGTGGAGTGACGGGGTGCCTGAGGCAACGCCACGATATTGGACCCACCGTTAGGCGTTGAGTCGATGTTATCGCCAAACCCGTCGCCGTCGGAGTCTTGCGTTTCGGTTGGGTCATTGGGGAAAGCATCGGAATTATCACCCACGCCATCGTTGTCACTATCGACGGTCTCAGTCGGATCATTCGGAAATGCGTCCGCATTATCGCCCACGCCGTCATTGTCGGAATCGGCGCTTTCTGACGGATCGTTGGGGAACACATCCGCATTGTCACCGACACCGTCATTGTCGGAATCGACGGTTTCGGTCGGGTCATTGGGGAAGGCATCCAGGTGATCGGGGACACCATCGCCATCGCTGTCCAGCACATCGGCAACCGTCAATCGAATATTATCGATTCCCGCTTCGATCAAGCTACCGGAGGCTGCATCTGCCGCTTCTATCAGGAAGTAGATGGTTTCACCGGCAAAACTGCTGAGGTCAACCGTTGTTTCTTGCCATGCGCCACCAATAATCGTACCGGGGGTCCCCAGTACCTCTAATATTGTCTGAGTTGAACTACCCACCACGTGCACGCGCAAAAAGTCGTCATTGGTTGCGTTGCTGTGTTGTGACAAATAGTAGTTAAACACGAGCTCGATGGTTGCCGACGCAGGCATGTCGATCGACGGCGATCGGATCGACGTCGCACCGTTATCAATATCGTTGGTACCGATTGACGTGCCTGCTGCAGCGGCGGTCACCAGATAGTCCGAACCGCTGGCCGCGGTGCCCAATTGGTAGGTTGTACCTTGGTAGTTCGTGGCTCCGGCGTTGCCCACCTCCCACAAACCCGTGGTGGCCGTATCGGTTCCATCAGGATTGCGAACCCAACCACTGTTCGATTCGAAATCATCGATAAACAGGTCATTGCCAAACGGCGTGGGATCGGAATTGTCGCCGATACCGTCGCCATCAGAATCTTCCCACTCGGTCGGGTCGTTCGGAAATTCATCGGCGTTGTCACCGAAACCATCGCCATCGGTATCCGTCGTTTCGTTTGGATCGTTGGGAAACGCGTCGGCGTTATCGCCTACGCCATCGCCGTCAGAATCTGCCCATTCGCTCGGATCGTTAGGAAACGCATCGTCCGCATCGGGAACGCCGTCTCCGTCGCTATCGACAACATCACGACGTATTTGAATGGTTTCTCCAATCGATGGCGTATCTTGGTCATTGACGGCAAACAACCAATAGTTGCCGGCCACCAAAACGTTACTGTTGGCGTTCATGGTCAGCGTGAACGTGCCATTGCCGTTATCGACGGAAGATACCGGGATGAATCGCTGGTCGGTATTCACATGATGCGTGGTGGCCGCCAGGCGAACCATAGTGAATCGCTGTGTATCGGCACTGGCCGAAACCGTCAGGCTGCTCCCGGCACCCGATGTTGCAGGTACACCGCTCAAACTTGGCCGTGCGGCATCGCTGCCATCGGTGTTGTACAAATAGGGCGGTGAGTAGATCTGTCCATCCAGGTGATTCACCGCGCAGCCGCCACATGCGCCACCACCGGCTGAAAGCACCCGCCCGTCTTTCATCAACAACGCTGTGGAGTGGTAGTTTCTGGGTATCGAAATCGAATCGACAATGCGCCACGTATTGGAC
>JABDKS010000697.1 GCA_013002105.1 Pirellulaceae bacterium
AATGAGTATCCAGCAAGGTGCCAAGTACCTTGAGAAGCCGCAAATGGGTCGCGGCATCCTGCTCGGTGGTGTCCCGGGCGTGGCACCGGCGCATATCACGATTCTCGGTGGCGGCGTGGTGGGAGCCAATGCAGCAAAAATCGCCGCGGGTTTCAAGGCGGACGTAGCGATTTTGGACGTTGATTTGGAACGCCTGCGTTATCTCGATGATGTGATGCCGCCCAATGTGAATTGCCTTTACAGCGATCGCCACACCATTGTCGAGCAATTGATCCGAACCGACCTCGTCATCGGATCCGTGCTCATTCCCGGCGCGAAGGCGCCGCAGTTAGTGCGCAAAGACGACCTGCGGCGAATGAAATCAGGTAGCGTGGTGATCGACGTTGCGGTGGATCAAGGCGGTTGCATCGAAACGACACGACCGACAACCCACAGCAATCCGACGTACATCGTTGACGGTATTGTCCACTATTGCGTCGCCAACATGCCCGGTGCCGTGGGTCGGACCAGCACCTTTGCGCTCTGTAATGCGACGTTGCCATGGGTCAAACAATTGGCTGATTTGGGTACTCAGAAAGTTGTTAATTTTGGCGGTCCACTGCGAGAAGCGGTCAACATCCATCATGGACGCGTGACCAACGCAGCGGTCGCTGCCGCCTTTGATATGGAACATTCGCCCATCTAGCTGGACAGCGCCGCGTTGGAATCCGAACGCTGTGTTCTCCTGTCCCAATAGCCGCGGTTCGCTGCAAAAACAACCGGGACTATCGCCCAAACGGCTAATAAAAAATGGTGCTGTCCATCGAGAGCATTTTTACGACTTGTTCATGAGGGCTGATCGTCGGCCAGTTCCAGTTCCAGTCCCAGCGAAATCCCGCCGGGACAGGTTTCGGTCAACACCAAACGCGAACTTGGATCAATCCAACCTTGTTACCCGCGTCGGTTTTGCGTCTGGGCGATGGGTTTGGTCGGGCCACTCTTGTGTGATCCAGATTCTCCACCAAATCGCAAACACCAGCAGGGCAAAGAGCGGGTAAGCGTGATCGGCCCGCCCGGACATCTGATCGTCGATCATTTTTTGCAACGCTGGCATCTGGAACGCACCGGTTTGATCGACGAAATCGTCGTTCAGTAAGTCACGTAACAACGGTTGCCAGGGACCTTGCAACCAGCGTTCGATGGGCGAAAGGAATCCGGCTTTCTTACGATCAATCAACTCCGGCGGCAAATCATCTCGCAACAATCGTCGCAGCGGGAGTTTGCCTTGCTTTCCTTGACGCCTTTCGTTCGACGGCATTGCCAAGCAGGTCCGGATCACTTCGTCATCGAGCAACGGCACTCGGACTTCTAATCCATGGGCCATGCTCATCCGGTCGACTTTGACCAGCATGTCATTGGGCAGATGAAATTGCATGTCGACATGAAGGCGCTGTTCCAATGGCGACAACCAGGGCGGAGCGTCGTCCAAGGCCGCCGCGTACTGCGAAATGGGGTCGGACGTCGCGTCCTGTTTGAACCGATCGGTGTAGAGTTCGTTCCGCAGTTCGGCTGAAACGTAGCGTCGCCAGCTACAGTGGTCTCGCGGCGATGGCTGATCGGCTGCCGCGACAAAACGGCGTAACAAACTTGGCAGAGCGTACTTCTTGGTCGATGACGGAAGGCGATTGACGATCGGTGCGATCGCGCCGCGACGTAAGAATCCAGGCAACATTCGGTAATACGGTGCCCATTGGCTTGCACGATAGGTGTCGTAGCCACCCATCAATTCGTCCGCCCCGTCGCCTGACAATGCAACAATGACATGTTGTCGGACCTGTTGGGAGAGCAAGTAAAACGGAATCATCGAGTTGTCCGCAAACGGTTCCTCGGCGTGCGATACCAGTGTTCCCAGCAATCCCACCACGTCGGCGCTGACGCGATCGGCGTGGTGTTTCGTACCGTAGATTTCAGCGACCTGCGCAGCGTAGGGTGATTCGTCGAAACTCGATTCGTCAAAACCAATCGTAAAGGTTTCGATCGATGTGGCGTCGGATCGACGCATGGATCGGACGACAGCGGATGAATCGAGTCCGCCGCTGAGCAGCGCGCCGATGGGAACATCGCTGATCATCTGACGGCGCACCGACGCGTCAATGGCTTCGCCAAGTCGCCGCGCGCACTCCTCTGCGGACCAGTTC
>JABDKS010000328.1 GCA_013002105.1 Pirellulaceae bacterium
GTTGCCGCGGCCAAAGACCGGCTCGACCACACCATTGACCGCGTCCGGACCGTCCGAACCGATCAATTTCGCTACACACGAAACTACAAAACCGATCGAATTTTTCTGCAGCCTCAATACCGTGACAAAAAGGATTATGTCATCGATCTTCGCCAAGCGTACGCGGCAGGCGAACTTTCACCAAAACTGACAGAGATCTATTTCGGCGAGCGACCTGCAGAAGAGCTTTACGATGTCAAAGTCGATCCCAGTCAAATTCATAATTTGGTCGGTGATGCAAAGTTTCAAAAAGAACTCGTCCGACATCGCCAGTTCTTGGATGATTGGTTGGCCAAGGGCGATGAGGGTGCAGGTGAGGAATCGGCCGAAGAACTCGCCTACCAAGCTCAAGGACACAAATGGGGCAATGCGGTCAATCCAGAATACGAAAGCGTTCGCACGGACAGTGATGGCGATGGTATGTCCGATGCCTGGGAAAAAATTAATGGTCGCGATGCGGACGATGCGAAACTGCTGTTCACATTCGATTGCGGGGGCTGGCAAACCGAAGGCTGGAAAGGAACGCAGGCGATGGGCAACATTGCCGGTCGACTAGGTCACCTCGACTTTCACTTGCCCGATGGCGAGGGTCTCTTGGTGCGTGACAAATTGAAACTTGCAGCTGACAAGAACCAAGGAAAATTGGCCATGAACGTTCGCTGTTCACAGCGGTTGACCGTGCAACTGTTAGCGCGGTCAACCACCAGCGATCGTCCCGTCATCGTGGCCACCATCGACGTCGCGGCCAAGCCAGACTTTTTGGAGCAGTTCGCGATTCTGTCGGATCGATGGACCGGTACGATCGAGTCGTTGCAACTCCGCTTTCAAAGCGAACCCGACGCGTTGGTCGAGATCGACTCGATCATGATCAAATAGCACGTTGCTTGTCACGATGAATCTTTGCGTCGACACCAATCGTCGGACTGATTATTGACGCGAGCGTCTGCGACCCGACCGACGGTCACTTTCGTCAGAGGGTCCACAATCCGCATCATTCGCTACGAATCGCGGCAATCGGCGTTTCCTAGGGTGATCAATTTGGAGTGCATCACGCCTCCGGTTATAAAGGGTAGATACCCCTTCTCTGATCTCTCGTGGCAGCCGTTGTTCATGCTTCGTTTCTCGATGATCCTCGTCGTCGCCCTGATCGCCGTCGGTACGCTGCGCGCACAAACCTCTGGACCATCGATCAGCGAAGCCGTCGATCAGATCAACCACATGATGACCGAAGCTTGGCAACGTGACGGTGTGACTCCAGCAGCGATCAGCAGCGATGCGGAGTTTTGCCGACGTGTCTGGCTGGACCTTGCTGGCGTCGCGCCTCCGGTTTCCCAATTGCGTCGCTTCTTGGACGACACTCATTCCGACAAGCGACAAGCATTAATCGACCAAATCCTGGTATCGCCCCATCATGCCAGTCACATGGCGGCTACTTGGAACGACATTCTCCTGCCATCGGATGCGCAATCCATCCAACAACGTCAAAACGTGACGGCACTGGAGAATTGGCTGCGTGATCAGTTCATCGACAACACTCCCTATGACTACTTTGTCGCCAGCTTTTTGACCGCCGGGGGTGCCGCCGATCGCGGCCCAGCTATCTTCTACACGACTCGCGAAGTCGAACCAAAGAAAATTGCCGCGGCCACATCCAAAATCTTTTTGGGCATTCAGTTGCAATGTGCCGAATGCCACGACCACCCGTTTGATCGGTGGACGCAAGAAGATTTCTGGAGCTACGCAGCCTTCTTTGGTCAGCTGCAGCAGAGCGATCAGCAATTCAACAATGCCGGATTCATCATCGACCGACCCAATGGTGACGTCACGCTTCCCGAGTCGGACACGGTCATCCCGCCACGCTATCCGGGAGCGACGAATCCACCGGATGAAGACATCACAAACAATCGTCGCCGACAGCTGACGATTTGGCTTGCCTCACGCGACAATCACTATTTTGTCCGAGCCGCGATCAATCGCGCTTGGGCACACCTGTTCGGGCGTGGCTTGGTCGACCCGGTAGATGCGATGGACAAAGACAATCCACCCAGTCATCCGGAGATCTTGGACTACCTGACTGAGTTTTTTATCCAGCATCGCTTTGACATGCGGACGCTGTTGACGACCTTGGCACGCACCGATGCGTACCAGCTAAGTAGTGCGATCCTCGGCGAAGATCGACCGCCGCCGGAGTCGTTCGCAGCAATGACAGTCAAAACGCTGACCGCGCGTCAGTTCTACGACTCGGTGCAACAAAATCTGCTGCGACGCAGCCCCACGGTGGGTGCGGACGGATTCGATTTTCAACGCGAACAATTTCTCAATCGAATGCGGGCGACCGATACAACACCTCGCGACTACCCCCACGGTGTCATGCAGGCGTTGGGGGTTATGAATGGTCCCAAAATGACTCAAGCGACTTCGCCAGTGCAAAGCGGGCTACTCGCATCGCTCGAAGCCCCATTCTTCAGCCCGGATGATCAGATCGAGACATTGTTTTTGGCAACTTTGTCGCGAATGCCAACCGGGCCCGAGATCAATCGAATCCATTCGTTTCGCGGCCAACGAGAGAGCGACCAAGAACGCGCGGAGTTTTTAAGCGATGTACTTTGGACCTTACTCAATACAGCCGAAGCCGCCGTTTGCCCCTGATACCGTTTGTCCCTGATACCGTTTGCCTCTGATACCGTTTGCCTCTCGTACCGGCTCGTCCTCCAAGCCACATCAATCTTATGAATCACCGACTCGACGCCATCGATCGACGCCGCTGGATGCAACTGATTTCCGCCGGTGCCCTGGGTGCCACCGCCACGGGTAGCTTGATGCCCACGATCGCCCGCGCGGCAGCCGAGATTCGACAACAAGGCCGACATTGTGTTCTGCTCTGGATGGCTGGCGGACCCAGCCAGATCGACACGTTCGACATGAAACCCGAGCATTCAAACGGAGGCTCACTGAAACCGGCGGCAACCGCAGTCCCAGGTCTGCAATTCTCCGAGCACCTGCCGCAGTTGGCCAAGCAAGCCGATTCACTTGCACTGCTGCGCGGCATGAGCACCAAGGAGGGTGACCACCAACGGGGCACTGTGCTGATGCGCACCGGTCACATTCCCGGCGGACCGGTCTCCTATCCATCGATCGGTTGCTCACTTTCCAAGGAACTCGGTCGATCCGACGCCGATTTGCCCAGCTACGTCAGCATCGCACCGGGCGCGTTTGCCCGCGCATCGATTCGGCCTGGTTTCCTGGGACCCAAACATGCTGCCACTTCGGTCGCCGCCGATGGCAACCCGCCTGCTGACGGCTTTGCCCAGTTGCGCGTCGAGTTTTTGTCTCAGGCGGAGAATCTGGGGCTCGATCGCCGTGCCGAACGTTTGCAACTCTGGCGAGACATGCAGAACGACTTTCTGAAAACGCGCGCGACCGAGAATGTGATCTCGCAAAACACGGTCTACGAATCGGCGCTTCGTATGTTGGCCAGTGACGCCAAAGATGCATTTGATCTAGAACAAGAATCCGACCAAGTACGAGAATCCTACGGGCGCGGTTCGTTCGGACAGGGCTGCTTGATGGCCCGCCGACTGATCCAGCGAGGCGTCCCACTGGTCGAAGTCACTCTGGGTAACGGCCTGGGATGGGATACCCATACCAACAATTTCGATCAGGTTCAAAGCCTCAGTGAACAGCTTGATGCCGGCTGGGCGACGTTGATGAACGAACTGCGTGACCTCGGGCTGTTGGAGAAAACAACGATCCTGTGGGCCGGCGAATTTGGTCGCACACCGGTGATCAATCAAAACGGCGGTCGGGACCATTTCCCGCAAGCCTTTACCTGCGTGCTCGCTGGTGGCGGCATCGCCGGTGGACAAGCCTACGGCAAAACCAGCGACGATGGTAGCGAAGTGACCGAAGGAAAAATGAATCAACAAGACCTGCTTTCGACCCTCTGCGGCGCACTGAACGTCAATCCCGCAACAGAAAACATCGCCGAGGGTGGCCGGCCCATTGCAATCGCCGAAGGCACCGTGATCGACGAGGTACTGAGTGCATGATTCAATGCGACGCGTGGGACACGACAAACAAATCGATGATCGCCAACGCGGTCCCGCGCGCTGTTCGCTCTTTGGTGCTGCTTGGAATCCTCGTCGTACTCTGCTGCATCAGCGGGTGCGACGGTAAGCCTGCCGCGACGAACGTATCGACACCCCGCACCGATGTACCGGCGGTCGATTCTGACACACCGCCCAACGATTCCGATATCGAATTGCAAAATCGCTTGGATGAACAGCAGGCCCAAGAGTCAAGCGAAGCGAAATCATCGCTTGACACATCGCCGTCGCCAGTCGACGAGGCTTCCCAACAGTCATCGGTGGTACCCGAAACACAAGCAACCGATTCCACTAACGATCAATCCAGCGACGATTCCACCCAAAAAGTCGACACCGACCTGGCTGCCGACCCCAATCCGATCCCCGAGCTTGATCCCAAACCCATTCGACTGCTGCTTCCCACACAGCAGGGCCCGTTGCTTGTCGATGTCGACATACGAATTGATGACGTCCCGCTGACCAAAGCGTTCGAGCAACGTATCAAACAGGTGATGTCCGCTGCCGATAGCGATGAGTCCTCCGATCTCAGCTGGGACGAATTGCTGGACCACTTGGCAGCCAGTCCCGAAATCTTTGGCAACAACGTCGCTAGCGGTATGGATCAACGTCGCAACGTGATTCGGTTACAAGATCGCAATCGCAATGGTCGAGCCGACTACGACGAAGTTCGGCGGATGCTGTTTCGTGATTCAGGGTTCGACGGCCCCTTTCGACTGCGTGGCACCGATTACTACCGCGGCCGCCAAAACGAATCACGATTGTTTGCAACACTCGACCAAGACGAAAGCGGCAAGTTGGAATCCAATGAAATCGACGCGGCAACCGTATCCTTGCTGCGAGCTGACAAGAACACCGACCAACGCTTAGACATCGCCGAAGTCATGATTGCGTCGTCGATGGGCGGCGAGATGATGACGAACAATTCTGACCCCGCCTGGAATCGACGCCGTTCAAATCGCTATGGGAGCGTGGCGACCGACTTGCTGGGTTACGTTGATTGGTCGATGGCGTCGTACGCGTTGGATGATTTGCGCGGAAAACGCCCCTTCTCGCTTACGACCGATCCCATCGCCCAGCTCGATCAAGACTCCGACGACGCGATCAGCATCACCGAAGCGAAACGACTACTGGAGGCACAACCTGATTTGATTTTGCGTGCTGAGTTATTCTCTGACACCTCCGGCGATACCAATCTGCAAATACTGTGGATCCGCAGTGAGCTGCAACCGCTTGTCCAACCTGTCGAATCCCTCCAGCAGATCGCGATCGCTGACGAGCAAATGGGATTGTGTGCCCAGTTGGTCGATAACCGCAGCGGCCCCAATCAGCTGACACCCGAAGTCTTTGCGATGCTGGATGCGAACGATGACGGCAAGCTGGACAAAGCTGAGATTCCCGATCAACTCGAAAACCAATATTCATTCGACGATTTCGACACAGACAACGACGACAAGCTAACCCTGGCGGAAATCCATGAGGGCATGCGACCCAAAGCACCCATTTGGAGCGTGCAATTGAGAGGTCGCGCCGCAGAATTTCCCGACGCGTTTTTTGCGTTGCTGGACCAAGACAACAATTTTTCGTTGTCGACAAGAGAGATCACAGCGGCACCAGAGCGTTTACGATCTCTTGCGACCGAGGGTGAATTGGATCCGACCGATGTCGCCGGAGTGTTTTTGATCCAAATCGTTCGAGGTGACCCGAGGCAGCGGGATCGCCTGTTCACGATAACGGCGCCGCCCAAAGCACGGTCGCCCAGCGAGTCGGCCGATGCGAAAACGCCGCGTTGGGCACGACAGATGGACGCCAACGGCGATAACGAGATTTCACGCTTGGAATTCCCTGGCACCGTCGAGCAATTTGACCAGTTGGATCGTGACCAGGACGGTTACATCGAATGGTCCGAGACCTTGGAACGGCCCCCAAGCTAACCGGCGGAAACACTTTTATTCCGAGAGTTCCGCGAGCATCTCGATCAGCTGACTACGAATGACCGCTTCTGCACCCACCTCCAATAAGCTCGATCGCGCCGGCCATGTCTCGTAGCCGCCCAGTTTGTGCTGTTGGAGAGTCGGCAAATAGCCACCGTAGCCGTTGGCCAGTTCCATGTTGAATGTTTTGGGAAACGGACTTGCCGCTTTGATCGCCAATCCCGTTTCGGCAAAGACCTCGCAGGGGGCTGCGGTGATCGCAATCTGACCAATACGCAAAGCCTGCAACACGACTTTCTGTTTTTCTGGGTACGCTGCGAGATGCTTCGCTTCCTCCGCATAGATTTTTGACCAGCGATGAAGCGATTTCGGATCCGCACCGTCGAGCACTTGTTCGGCCCAAGCCAAACGTTCCGTATCGGGTTTACGAACGGCCAATTCAACTTCGCGTTGCACGCTCTGGATCGTTACGTCGCGTCGATGTTCCACCGACTCCATCGCATCGATCGCTTGTTCGGCCAACATCCGACCGTAAAACTCCATCGCCTCGAACGGTGCAAACTTTCTCTTCTGCAGATTTTGAAACGCGCCCGTATCACCGCTGGTTCCGTTGGACATGATTCCAATCACATCGGGATGTCCCGACGTGCGAGAGGACAACGATCGCTCGATCGCGGCACAAAAGTATCCGAAGTAATCTGCACTGACCGCTCCCCGCTTGTATCCACCGCAGTAATGAACGCTGAAATTTCCCAACACGCACAGTGGCGTACCGTCGCGATGCCGAATCGACAACACCGAGAATTCACCATCGACGGGCCCAGCTGGCTCGATGATTTGACTACTGCTGCCGGCAACCGATTTGACCTGTTCACCCGATTCGCCGAAAGGATTCTTGCCAACGCTGCCGCTCTGGCACAAAAATCGTCGACAAGCAACCAGTTCACCACGCCGAAACGACGCGTGGGCGATCGTCGCCGGGCTGAGATGTTTGTTCGCCCCGATTACCGCCAAGGCAATCTTGTCCGCCAACCGTTCGTGATACCGATCGTCGATCGCCTCGCGACCGATATGCACCGTCCGCGGAGCCGCGTGCGTATGTGTCGCAGCCATCAACATATGATCAACATCGATATCGGTCGCCGCCGCGACCTGCAACTTGGCGTTGTCAAACACTTCTCGCGCGGTCATGCATTGATCGACCACCACGATCGCCAGCTTCGTTTTTCCGTCACTGATCACCAGGGCTCGTGCATGCAGCGGATCGTGGACAGAAGTCACCACACCGTTTTTACTGATCGAGCCACTGAGTGACACACCCATCGCGGGAGTGATGTCGACCTTGGCAGCCCCCGCTTGGAAATCGGCGCCGATCAGCGGTGTCAACCACAATGTGGCGATCAGAATCAGACTCAAGTGACCTAAACGATTCATTGCTGGAATGTCCATTCGACGCAGTTGACGGATCGGGTTAGCATATCAGCAGAGACATTGGGTTGCACTTGTTCGTCGACCGATGGTTCTCGACCCAACACATCGAACTACCCCGACTGCCCGCATGTTCCGACCGTTTGTCCCGTTAGCAATCGCGTGCATTTGCGGTTTGACAGTTGGTTGCAACGAACCGCCCCCAACGGTCGCCGATGCAACGACATCAACGACAAGCACGGCACCCGCCGTGAACCCCACAGCCAAGCCATCCCAAAATAAGGACTCCAATATGGCTCTTGAGACAGCAACGTTTGGTGCGGGCTGCTTTTGGTGCGTCGAAGCCGTTTTTCAGCGTCTTGACGGCGTCGAAAAGGTCACATCGGGATACATGGGCGGCCAAGTCGACAATCCCACCTACGAGCAGGTCTGTCAGGGAACGACCGGGCACGCGGAAGTCATCCAGGTCGATTTTGACCCCAGCAAAATCACCTTCAAAGAATTATTAGAAGTGTTTTGGACAACGCACGACCCCACCACGCTCAATCAGCAAGGCGCCGATCGTGGGACGCAATATCGCTCGGCTGTTTTCTATCACAACGATCAGCAAAAAGAACTGGCCGAGACTTACAAGAAAAAATTGAACGACGAACAAGCGTTTGCAAACCCAGTGGTGACAGAGATCACCGCCGCGTCTGAGATGTACGACGCCGAAGACTACCACCAAAACTACTTCAATCTGAACAAAGGCAATCCCTATTGCCGCGCCGTAATCCCACCCAAGCTGGACAAGCTAAAGAAGGTCTTTGGCGCAAAGTTAAAAGACGAGTTCAAACAATAATGTCCCGCAGGTCGTCCAGTGAGTGCCCGGTCCCCCAGCCCAGCCCGTTTGCCAGAAGGTTGGTTGAGGACCAAAAGAGCATTGAAAACGGCTGATATTCGGCACTCACCAGGCAATGCGATCCCAGGAATTAGCGGCTACAGCAGTCGTTTGGACGTTTTCACGTGTGGGCCGCGCCATCTTGCTCCGGTGGGTCGGAAATCCGGAGAATTGGGGACATCCATTTTTTTGCCAATCTGGTATGTTTGGGTTTCGTTTTAACCCCGCTCAAAAGCGTTCGTGGAAAGAATCCAAGGCGGCGACGCGAGCTGCCCCCGAGTCTCAACGCATCATTGTCCGTTGATGACTCCTTTGCGAAAAACAGTAACAAGATGCCCACTCTCTCTCCGTCTGGCGACCAATTGGTCCAGACACTTGCCCGTCGCTACGGGCTTTCCACCGATGCGGTCACTCACATGTTGATCGCCGTCCACAACGGCAACGGGACGATGGCTCAATTTGGTCATCCCGAATTCTGCGGTTCTGGCCAATGGATGCGCGGTGGAATGACCATGGTCAGCGATCTATTTAACAACAATCTGAAATGTTTAGTTGACAATCTGTGCAACGACATTTCCAACGAGCTGGCCAATAACCAATCGACTCCTTTCGGCGGATCCTTTCAGTCGCAGAGTCAGGGTGGAATGAGCTCTCAGGCTCAAGCGAGCGGTCAGATGGGCTCCCAGAACAGCCTGTTTGTTCCCGATCCCAAAGCGAATTGGTGGCCGCCAGAACTTGGCACTCCGTCATCGTTGGGTTCACAAAACAGTCTTCGTTATGCGTACTTTGCAGACGCGCATCGTTTGGCCGTCACCACCGGTGGTACACCCTGGATCTATGACACGCTCGATCACCAGATCAGTGGATTCGGTCAGCAGCAAGGCGGCGGCCAATCGATCACATTCACAAGCCAGTACGGCACCGTCGATTTGGCGACGCTACCGGTCGTGTCGCGCGACGGACACGTTGTTTCGCAACCCAATGCGTCGCTAACAACCGGACCGAGCAACCCGCCGGCACCAGCTCCAACCGTGACGCCGCAAAACGTACCGGAAACTCAGTCGGACCTGCTGACTAAACCGACTCCGGCTGCAGATCCGAACGAGAATGTGATCACAACACTCGAACGACTCGGTGCGCTGAAAGAAAAGGGATACATCACCGACGAAGAGTTTGCGAGTAAAAAAAACGAACTTCTCAATCGGCTCTAGCGACTCGATTGCATGATGGTGATCTCGGGGCGCGAGCTTGTTCGGGACAAGCGAGCTACAAATGCGTCCATGAACATCCAGTATCGCTAACAATCATTGCCAAGATCGAAAAACGGATCACCATATTTCGGGAATGAAGGTTTGATCTTCAAGTGGCGGTCGCAGATAGGCACTCTCGACCGGTCGCGGTGGAAGATCCGGCGGCGTCGGCGTTAAGTCTTTGTACTTGATCATGCTTAACAGATGAGTGATGCAATTCAGTCGGGCGCACTTTTTGACGTCCGCCTTCACGACATTCCAGGGTGCCTGCTTAATATCCGTGTGGGCAAACATCGTATCTTTGGCCCTTGAATACTCGATCCAGCGAGATCGCGATTCGACATCCATCGGACTGAGTTTCCAACTCCGCGTCGGATCCTTCATCCGTTTTTGAAACCTCGTTTCTTGCTCTTCGTCGCTCACCGAAAACCAATACTTGATCAGGATGATGCCTGACCGTACTAACATCCGTTCGAATTCCGGACACGAGCGAAGAAACTCGTGATATTCCGGATCCGTGCAAAAACCCATCACGTGTTCAACGCCGGCTCGGTTGTACCAACTGCGATCCATCAGAACCATTTCGCCGGCAGAGGGAAGATGCGCGACATAACGTTGAAAATACCAGCTTGTCTTTTCCTTCTCCGTTGGTCGCCCCAGTGCAACGACGCGGCAGATGCGTGGATTGAGGCACTCGGTGATTCGTTTGATCACACCTCCTTTGCCGGCCGCGTCACGCCCCTCGAAAATCACGACAACCTTCAGTCCCTCATGCTTGATCCACTCCTGCAACTTCACCAACTCAATCTGTAATCGGGCAAGCTCTTTCTGATACGTGCTGTTGTCGACCTTGTGCTTCTTCGCCTTCACGTCACCGGAACCGTTCACTGACAGTTCGTGCTCGCTCTGTGCATCCTTCTTTCGTTTCTTCTGTTTTTTTGTTGTCACACTTGCACCCTCGGGACGCGTTTCGTGGCGAGATACTTTACGACTCATGCGAAGCAATTCCTGTGCCGGAGCGCTAACGGATCAACATTCGCCTTAAATCATGGCAGAACAACGACGAAGCCGGTTGCTTTGCCCATGGATGAGGCACCATCGCGCGAGTCCAGAACCGACGTAGCGGAAAGTCCTGTCGCTCCCGTCGCCAGACGATGGGGTATTATGAACAGCGACCACGTTCTAATGAATCTGGTTACTCTCCAGCCGCATTATTTTACAGTATTCGCTAGCCGGTGTTCTTCAAGCCAGCGGCGATGCCGTTGATGGTGATATAGAAAGCCTGTTGCAGCGCGGGATCTGCGTCGGTGCCACTTTGTTCCCGCATTTGTTTCAATAATCGCACCTGCAAAAAATTCAGCGGATCGACGTAGGGATTCCTTAATCGGATCGACCGCTGCAGGGTTGGCTGATTCTCCAGAACCGCACGTTGCCCGGCAACCCGCAACACCCAATGCTCCGTCAGCGAGAATGCCGCTTTGATCGAAGCATAAATCTCTTCCCGCACCGTCGCATCGCTGACCAAATCGGCATATCGGCGAGCGATGCCCATGTCGGCTTTGCCGAGGGCAACCTGCAGATTGTCCGTCATTGTGCGAAAAAAGGGCCAGTGCCGGTGCATGTCTTGCAACAGGCTTAATTTTTTCTCCGCCTGGTCGCCGGTCCCAACGTAAGCAGCGATCGCCTGTCCGACTCCGTACCATGCCGGCAAATTATGGCGACTCTGCATCCAACTGAATCCCCATGGGATCGCCCGCAAACCGGCCAGGACGTCGCCCCCTTTTCGCCGGGCTGGACGCGAACCGATGCGCATGCTGCTCAGTTCGTTGATGGGCGTCGCCTCCTGCCAGTACTGCAACAGCGCGGGAGTTTCGTAGATGAATTCGCGATAGCTGTCAAAGGCGGTGGCGGAAAGCTCTTCCATTGCGTCCAACCATGACTGTTTCGGTGTGGCCCTTCGTTTATGCACCGGCGTCGAAGCAACCAGCACCGCGCTGACAACCTGTTCCAAATGCCGCGAAGCAATCTCGGGATGGAAGTAATAGTCGTTGATGACTTCTCCCTGTTCCGTGATACGAATACGCCCTTCGACTGAACCAGGCGGCTGGGCCAGGATCGCGCGATTTGCCGGACCGCCGCCGCGGGCGATCGTGCCGCCCCGGCCGTGAAAGAGCGTCAACGCAACATCGTGCTCTCGACAGCATTTCGCCAGACGATCCTGTGCCTGATACAGTTCCCACGTCGCCGTCAAAAAACCCGCATCCTTGTTACTGTCCGAGTAGCCGATCATCACCACCTGTTCCATTGCTTGAGCCGCCAGGTGAACACGGTAGGCGGGATGATTAAAAAGGCTCCTCATCACTTCCGGCGCGTTTTTCAGATCCTCGCGGGTTTCGAACAAGGGCGTGATCGCCGGGAGTGCACGCGGATTGCCGTCGCCGCGCTGGCATAGCCCGTACCACTTTGCCAACAGCAACACGGCAAGAACATCGTCGACTCCTTTGGACATACTGATAATGTACGGTCCGATCATCTCCGGCCCGTACAACTCGACGGATCGGGAAATGACCTGGAATAACTGCAATAGCTCGCACGTCGTTTGCGAATAGTCGCTTGGCTCCCCGATTGAGGGAACATCGCTGGCAAGTTGCTCCGTCAAAACATCAGCTCGTTCCGCTGGAGTGAGTTCCAGGTAATTCGCCGAGATCCCCAGCTTGGCAAAGATCTCCGCCAAAGCCGCGTCGTGATAGTCGCTGAACTGCCGGATATCCAGTCGTGCCACGTTCACACCAAAGACGTTTGCCTGAATCAGCGCGTCCTTTAACTGTGCATTGGCAATTGCATCGGTACGCCCGTCGCGCAGACTGTGGTCGATGCTTTGCAGTGGCTTGAGCAGGTCCGCAGTCGTGCGCAGTTCGGCCATCGGTGAGTGATCGTTCTCCAGCAACCGCGATTTAACGGGATCATGATTGGCGTCGTTCAAATCCTCCTTCAATGCCGCGGCCAGCAACCGGTAGGGCTCGTCGGGATACTGCTGAGCCAAAAATTTCACATGCCCCGAATTGCCCGCCAGTTCCTGTCGGAGTAAATCAAGCATCGCCTCCGCTGGCGTGTGCAATTGCTCACTCAGGCTTAGCGATCGCGTCAGCGCCCCGGCAGTCTCACCATGCCGCGACAACGCCATGCCACGATGCAGCCGAAATGTCTCCGCAGTTACGTATGCCGTCACGTTGGGATTGCCATCGCGGTCGCCGCCGATCCAACTGCCGAACGTTAGAAACCGATTGGGTAGTTTTGTGGTGGGATAATGTTCGGCAAGCGATTCTTCCAACTCGCGATAAATCTTGGGCACGACGTCCCAAATCGTTTGGTCGAAATAATAGAGTCCTGTTTTTACTTCGTCGGTGACCGTTGGTTTTGTCTGGCGAGCCTGGGAGGTGAGCCACATAATGGTGATCTCCGCTAACATCCCCTGTTTTACGCGTGCTCGTTCGGCAGGCAGCAGGTTCGATTCGTCAAGCTTGCGAAGCCCCTCTTCGATTCGTTTCAATTTCGAGATCAGTGTGCGGCGTTTCGCTTCCGTTGGGTGCGCTGTAAAGACGGACTCAATATGCAGCCCCTGCAAGATGCTCTGCATTTGCAGATCATCGACACCTGCGTCCGCAAGCTCCGCGATGGCCGCTCGAATCGACTCGGCGATCGGCTGAGGCGATTCCGCCTTGATCCGTGTCCGCAATACGCGCGCACGATGGTGGTCTTCGGCGACATTGATTAGTTGAAAGTAGAGCGTAAAGGCTCTGGCCACTTCGCAAATCTGCTGCAAATTCAATTCGTCTACGATCTCAGCGATCTTCGTGGCAACCTCGTCGGCCGAGTCCGGATCGTGCCGTCGTACTTTTGACAGTGCCCGAAATCGTTCTTCGAGTTCAAACGCGCCGACTCCCGCCTGGCGGCGAATTACTTTTCCCAACAAGTCACCCAGCAAGTGGATTTCGGTGGAGAGTCGCTTGTGGAGTTGTTTGGACATTAAATTAGCGATTGCGAGAATAGGAACCTGGAACGTTGGAGCGACTGGCATCTAAGTCTATGCAAAAATAGGTATTCATTCTCCTGTCTTGGGCGAATGTCCGGCTCTCCGCTGGTTTTTGCATCGGTCCGTCACGACACGCACCCGAGCTTGGCAAACATCGCCGATTTGCGTTTGTCGCTACAAAATCATTTTGCCGATGCGATTCTCAGGCGACATCATTGCATAAGAGGCGGTTGCCCGGTCGATTCCAGCACCGTCATCCACAGATCGCCGTTGGGGTCGACACAATTTCGACTGCGAATCGCCAACTCCATCGGAACGTGTACGAATCGCGTATGCCAGCGACTGACGACCATCCTTGTTCTGCCGCTCATCGCAGCGTGAACCGCGTTGTGAGCCAATCGCGTACAAAAAACACTGTCGTAGGCATTGGCCGGAACACTGCGAATCACGTAACTCGGATCAATATACTTCAGATTCAACTCGCGTTTTGCATCACGAAAATGGTCCTGCAATTGGTGTTTAAGCCACACACCGACGTCACCCAAATGATTATTCCCGGAGGCATCGGTCGTTCCTAGACTTTGCATTAGATGCTGACCGGCCCCCTCTGCGACAACGATGACAGCCTGTCCGGCCCGATCCAGCCTTTGTTTGAGCAGTGCGAACAGCCCCGATTCGCCTTCGAGCGAGAATGGCACCTCAGGAATCAGAACAAAATTGGCGTCACTGACGGCCAATGAAGCGTAGCAAGCGATGAAACCGCTATGACGGCCCATCAGTTTGACCAGTCCCACACCGTTGGGCGCGCCGGTCGCCTCGACGTGGGCGGCACGGACCGCCGTCGTGCCTTCGCTGATCGCAGTCTGAAACCCAAAACTCTGATCCGTGAACATGATGTCGTTGTCGATCGTTTTGGGAATTCCGATCACAGCAATCTTTCGACCGCGGCGTTCTATTTCATCCGCAATCCCCATCCCACCACGGATCGTACCGTCGCCGCCGACGACGAACAAAACATCGATTCCCTTACTCTCGATACAGTCAACCATCGCGCCGGCATCCTGTTGCCCGCGCGAAGATCCCAGGATCGTCCCGCCATATTCGTGAATGTCCATGACAGACTCCGGCGTCAATTCCATGACAGGGTGGCCGTAGCTCGAAACAAAGCCTTGATATCCATTACGGAAACCAAAAACTTTTTCGACGCCGTATCGAACCGTTAACTCATTGACCAGCGCGCGAACGACATTATTTAATCCCGGGCACAGTCCGCCACACGTCACAATTCCAGCGGACGACCTGGAGGGATCGAAATAGATTCTCCGACGAGCCCCGGCGGGCTCCAGCCCCGTCCTAATGGGCACCGTTTCGGGACCACCCGAATTGGCCGATACAGTATTATCGACCAGGATCCGATCGGACTCTTCGACATAGTTGATGGAGTGCTGCCGATAGTCGAGCAAATTCTTTAAGGGTGAATCGAATTGGCATTCCCCTAGTTGATCGATTCTTAGTTCACGCTCTTGATACGTCGTGAAAGGATGCGTCGCAAGCATGTCATTGAACCCCTGGAGCTAACATGAATCAGCAATTTGTTAAACCCATTGCGATGCCACGTCAATCACGCCCGACGCAACGGTACAGAGGCTGCAGTTCGGTTTGATCAACGGCGAGTTACGCGACATTAGTCGCTGTGTTCACGCTTCACTTCCGAAGCGTTTTTGCAATTGGTTCAGCGCGTCCCGAGCGACGAAATCGATTTTGCAACGACAGACCGACCATTTGCACTAAACCCTGAGCCTATGCCGCAGACGAGAACGAAGCGCTTCAACAAAAACCGTCTCAAACCTTCAGTCGCGATCGGATCTCCGCTTGGATCTCGTCGGGCGAGGCTGTGCCATCGATGTCGAGCACCAATTCTTTGCGACGGAATTGTTCCAGCACCGGCTCGGTCTTTCCGTGGTAGTCCTGCAATCGATCCGCTAACGCCTCGAGCGTGTCATCGGGACGCGAGACGAGTGTTCCTCCACAGACGTCACAAACGCTCTCCACTTTCGGGCGATGAGAAATCAGGTTGTAGTCCAAACCGCAACCGTCACAGAGACGTCGTGACAGGACGCGATCGCGGACGACATCATCAGGAACGTGGATGTGAATCACGGCATCGATGTCATAGCTTTCCAGAAAAAATCGGGCCTGCGAGGCACTTCGCGGAAAACCATCCAAGATGAACCCGTAGTTCCAATCGTGTTCCTCAAGTCGCCGATGGACAATTTTTTCCACCACGTCGTCACCGACCAGGTTTCCAGAGGCGACGATCCGCTTGACCTTGGCTCCTAGCTTTGTGTGACTCTTGATATGCCAGCGGAAAATGTCACCCACGCTGATGTGAACCAAATCGAAAGCAGCCACCAGTTTCGCCGCCTGCGTTCCCTTGCCACACCCCTGGACACCCATGATTACGTATTTGTGCATCGGACTACCTACAGCCTCTTCGTTTAGAAATATCCAGTGAACCAGCCTCTCAGTGAACGAATCGCCAGCGAATCAGAAAGCAGAATCCACGTGTTCAACACCGCAGTTACGCAAATAGCATCACGATCGCCTGGGCGGCGATGATTCTCAGAATCATCGTTAGCGGATAGACGGCCGCATACGCAGTTGAACTGGCCTCGGAATCGGCTAGCGAATTTGCAAATGCAAGCGCCGGTGGATCGGTCATGCTCCCGGCAATCACGCCGCAGATCGTCAGGTAGTTCTGTTTCCAAAAAATCCTGGCAACGATTCCCGTTGTCAGCAGCGGTATCATCGTGACGAAAATCCCAACGATCATCCACATCAAGCCCTCCAGACTGAGGGCGGCGGCAAAGAATGTACGTCCAGCGCCCAATCCTGCGCACGCCAAAAAGAGAATGATCCCTAGC
>JABDKS010000737.1 GCA_013002105.1 Pirellulaceae bacterium
CCACTAAAGTGGATGCCGGACTGAGCAACTGGCTCGCCAAAGCAAAGAATTTGACAGAGGTCGATTTAAGCTGGACGCCGATCGATGATGCCGGTGTCGTCGCCCTCTCCGATGCCCATGACTTGGAAGTGTTGTGGTTGACTGGCAGCAAAGTGACGGATCAATCGATCGATCAGATCGCTCGATTTCGAAAACTGGAATCGGTAGACGTCCAACGCACCGGTATCACCGATGCGGGTCTCGCAAGACTAAAAGCGGCACGACCGGGATTGAGTATCAATCCACTGGAGTTGCGTACAAAGTGACGAACCTCCAAACCAATAACACGGAACGATCAGATTCCAAGCGTGAGCAGATTGCCCGGCTACCCAAATTCTTTCGGGTACAGCAGAAATTCGAATCACACGCGATCGACGATGTTCGCAGCGCCGCTCACCGTGCGTTGGCTGAATCCTCGTCAGTAGCAAACGTTCAACCGGGTCAAAGCGTGGTCGTCGCAGTGGGTTCGCGAGGCATCACGAACATCGATTCAATTGTGCGAACGGTCGTTGATTTTATCAAGTCACTCGGCGCTATTCCTGTCATCGTGCCTGCCATGGGCAGCCACGGTGGGGCCACCGCCGCGGGTCAGACCAAAGTGTTGGCGTCCCACGGCATCACCGCCGAAACGATGGGATGTCCGATCACGTCAGCAATGGAAACGGTGTTGGTTGGAACAACCAGCGACGGAATCGATATTCATTTTGATCGCAATGCCAGCCAAGCCGATCATGTGATTGTCATCAATCGCGTCAAACCACATACACGTTTGACCGGATCGATTGAAAGCGGCGTCAACAAGATGCTGATGATCGGTCTGGGCAAACATCAAGGAGCGATGGTTTTTCATCAAGCGTTTCCGCTACTGGATTACCAATTGGACCTAGCGGCCAAACAAATCGTTCCGATGATCATCGACAAAATGCCCATCACACTCGGTCTTGCCATTGTCGAAGACGCGCACGAAAACACGTCGATCATCGAGGCGATCGATCCAGATCGATTCTTGACACGCGAACCGGAACTGCTGGCCATCGCCAAATCACGAATGCCTCGACTACCGTTTGATCGGGCTGACCTGCTGATCATCGATCAAATGGGCAAGGAAATCAGTGGCACCGGCATGGACACCAACGTTGTCGGACGAAAATCCAACGACAACGCGGCAATGCCCGATGAGTTCCCAAAAATCCGCTTGATCTATGTTCGTTCGCTAACCAAAAAAACCGCCGGCAATGCCTCGGGTATCGGCATCGCGGAATTCTGTCGCACCGGCATGATCAATGAAATGGACATCCAGGCCACACGCGTCAATTGCCTGACCGCCGGCCATCCGACAGCCGCCGCGATTCCCATTCACTACGACACGGACGTGGAAGTACTGACCACCGCGCTGGGCCAAGCCAGTCACCCAGATCCCAGTCGCATGCGATGGATGTGGATCCGCGACACGTTGCACTTGGACGCGGTAGCCTGTAGCGAAGCGTTTTGGTCCGAGGCGACAGCTCGCAGTGACCTGGAGATTTTGTGCGAACCAACGCCACTATCATTCGATGCGGACCGAAATTTGACTGGCGATAACGGAGGCAGCACCCAGTAGCACAAAGCATCCGTCGGGCCGCTGGCGGCGATTGGGGCGAACTCCTGTGTCGTTTGGACAAACGTCCCTTGATAAGCGACGCGATGACGCATGCGAACGATTGTCCACTTGCCGATAAATGATGCCAAACGTTAGCCTAAAGCGACTTGTCCGATTGGAAACCTTTGGCGGAGGACCAAACGAGCCTTACTAATCGCAATGATTGACAGCTTAAGTTCGTATCCCAATTACTCATCTCATTCATCACGATCACATTGACTGACGCGTCGAATCTACCGAGCGACGAATCCTATGGGGGCAGTCCGAAGGTGCGGGCAGCGGAAATCGCGGCACGGTACGAATGCCAGTTGTCCGACGATTTGATTGACTGGATCGACAGCGGGATTTGGACGCAATCGGGATTCGGCGAATACCACATGCCGGTCGATCCGGCCCTGCTGATGGACGCGGCACCGGAGATACTTTGGCCGGGTTTGATGCCATACGACTTCTTGCCGTTGATCGGCAGCGGAAGCGGTGACTGGTTGGGAGTACGGGTCGACGCGGACAATCGGGCCCGCGAGATCATCCAGTGGTATCACGGTGGCGGTGATTGGATCTCTTGGGGACACTCGATCGCCAAGGCGCTGGTATTCGCCGCGGTGGCGGATCGATTACCGGGCCCCAAACGCAAGCACGCGATCCCCGCCGAACAACCCGAGCAAGTCGCGTTATCGGGCGACGAACCTTGGTTACGGTGGGCTTGCCGACATGTCGACGCCGAAGTCGCATCGATTCTACGAGAGGACGTGCCAAGCGAAGAAGTCGTCCGCGTGCTATTGCATCACGCGATCGCCGAGCCAGCCGTCCGCTGTGAATTGCTGCAAGACGCGCTCAGCGAAACGCTCTCGACGGTTTTGACGCCCAAAGTCGCACAGGCGCTGGACATTGACTGGAACACCGCAGTGGAATGGATGTTCGACGTCGATCGCATCCCCAAAAACGCAGTCGAACGCCTGGCCGAAACATGTGGTCACCATGGTGATGATGTTCAAGACTGGCGCGAGGCAGTGATGCACAGTCGGCGAGTGACAACGATCGCACCGGAACTCGCTTGGGGCTGGGATCTGCTGGGCTACTCGCTGGAGAAACTCAATAAAAAAGATGTTGCGATCCAAGCCTACCTGAGTGGCTCGGTGCGGTCGATCTTCACCGATCAAAGCGTCAGGTTGCGAACACACTGGACGTCTCCGACGAGCGCAAAATTTTCGACGGCGCGGCTGATGGAACTTGCACCCGAACTGGTCTCTCGCGATCACTATCTGCAAAAACTCAATCAGGGTAGTGCCGAACAGCGTCGCATTGCCGTCCAAGAGCACTGGCTCGCCAAGGCAGCAGAACCGTCCGATGATATCGCCATCACCGTCAAACGGTTGATCGCGGCAGGATGGGATTTAGGTGCCGAGCCGATGACCGCTTACGGCGACATTCTCCAGCGGATTGCCGAGACCGCACAACAAGCCGGCCAAGTCGCCCGCAGCAAAGTGGCCGCGGCCCACCGCGAATGTCTCCAACAACGCTTCGGTGTTTAGAGCATCTTTTACCAATGATGCGGGTCGCGCCGGAAAAGGGGTGTCCGAAAATCATTACGAAACTGCGCCAAGTTGGACATCGCAGCTTTTTGAATCAGAACGCGGTGTTATCCCGTCCCGCTAGAGCAATTTTAGTTTTCTCGTAGGCCAGGACCTGTCCTGGCGCAACTGTGCCAGGACAGGTCCTGGCCTACGATTGATCCCACGTATTAAGTAAAAATGCTCTAGCCGCACGGCGATAGCCGCGGTTCTTACGTACAGAACGGACACACAACCGAGGCTATCGCCTATCGGCTCATAAATTGTGCGCTGTCCAGCTGATGATTCGTCCCGACACGCAATGAGAGTTGACCGATAGGGGATCTTGATAAAGATCCCCGAATCGCAGGATCGTTCACAAGATCCACGACGCAGAAACCAAGCTGTCACAAAGCACTAGTTTCGCGTCACGGTTTCGTACAGATTCAATATTGCCCGCGACACCGCGGTCCATGCCGCCAACTCGACCGGGTCCAAGTCAGGCGTCGGCATCGTGCCCCCTAGCAGTTGGTCCGCCGCTGCAACGTTTTCGCGATAATAAACTCGCTCGGCATCAAGCAGTTTTGCAAGCGACGCCAACTCGGTCGCATCCGCTTTACGAGTAGTAGCTAATGTAAATGCAGCACTCAAGCGGGTCTGATCATCGTCACTCGGCATGTTCAACAGGCGACCTGCCAGCACCGATGCTGCTTTCAACATCGTCGGATCGTTCAGCAGCACCAACGCCTCCAATGGAGTGTTCGATCGGGAACGCTGTGCGGTGCACTCTTCACGACTGGGTGCATCAAGCGCTTTGAGCATCGGATGCAAGAACTGACGTTGCCAATGCGTATAAACACCACGTCGCCATTGATTCGCGCCGCTGTCTGGCTTGTACTTTCGCTGTGGAAAATTCAAATGCCGATAGTAACCCGCAGGTTGATAGGGTTTCACGCTCGCGCCGCCGACCTCATGGACCAGCAATCCACTGACCGACAGGGCGTTGTCGCGAACCATTTCGGCCGAAAGCCGGTAGCGTGATTGTCGGGCAAAAAAGCGATTGTAGGGATCGTTTTTCAACTCGGCCTTGGTTGCCGTGGACGATTGCTGATAGGTGCGTGAGAGAACCAACCGCCGAATCATCCATTTCACATCCCACCCGCTTTGCATGAAATCGATCGCGAGCTGGTCCAGTAGCTCGGGGTGAGTCGGCGGTTCGCCCTGACCACCAAAATCAGCCAACGACGACGAGATTCCGCGACCAAACAAAAGGTACCAAAATCGATTCACAAACACCCTCGCGGTAAAGCCCCCAACGCCTTTGTCGGGGTCGGTGAGCCAATTCGCCAAATCCAAACGTGTCCGACGACGATCCGAATCGGACGCCGCGGGCAAGAACTCTGGGGTTGTCGGCATGACGACCGGTCCGCTGTCGTCCAGCCAGTTGCCACGCGGGAGAATTCGAATTTCACGCGGTGGGGTCGTTTTTGAAATCATCGTCCGCCGCTGGGCGGACTCCATTCGCTTTCGCTCCGCCGTCCAGGTCGCCAGGTCGTCGGCCTCTGCTGCGGTCAAACTCGCGCGGTCTGCCAAAGCGGTGATTTTGCGATCCAGTGATGCGACCACCTGTCGCTGCCAGCGTGCTAAGACGGTGATCTCGGGAAAACGTTTGGTCGGCAGCGAATTACTGCCGTCGGTAAAATGCTGTGATTCATCCAGGTCGGCAAAGAACGCGACCATCGAATAGAAATCCTTGGCTGTATAAGG
>JABDKS010000775.1 GCA_013002105.1 Pirellulaceae bacterium
GTGTAGATGATGGCCTTAACCGGCTTGTCGGTGATCTCACGGAACTCCTTTGCGATTGTTCCCGCCGCCTCGCCCATCATCCCTGTATCAATAATGACAACGCCGTCATCTCCGACAATCATCGAAACGTTGGAAACGCTGTAGCCAACCGCGACATGGACATTGTCGGCCACTTCGATGATCTGTTCCTTGAATTGGTCGCTCTGCCTGGTCAATTTTTCCGTCGCAGCGTTGTCTTGTGCGACAGCTGTGGCGACAAGGAGAAGAGACATAGATAACAAATGTGTGATTCGGGTCATTCGTGGTTCCTTTGTTATTGGCTTTGCAAAAGGCGTGATTATACGAGTTGACGGAAATACCCATCCCAGCTTTGGTGAGGGCGACCGGCGGCTTTGTCGAAATGACTTTCGTTGTCGGAGGCTCCATTGCGGATGCCTTCGTAGATGCCAGCGATGATGTTGCCAATGAATTCGCCGAGTTCGGCGATGCGGTCTTCTCGGTATTCGGCAACTGTCATCGAGCGGTATTTTAGATCTGTGCCGAACGCGGCGTTCAGGTAGTCGGCCAGTTGCTGCTGTGTGATCGATTCGCCGTGCAGGTTGTAGGTTTGGCCGTTGTGATGCGTTTCGGTTAGCATCCGCGCGTATGCGTAAGCCAACTCGCCGCGCGTTGTGTAGCCGCACAGTCCATCACCAGCACAGTTCGCAATCTCGCCCCGTTGCTTGTACGTCTCGATGTACTCGACATCGGGTTCGATGTAGATTCCGTTGCGCCCGATTGCCCATTCGAGGCCGCTGCTGCGAATGTCTTCTTCGGTTTGCCGGTTGCTTTGCACGACGGGTGAGAACGCTGTGTTCTGTTCCGCGCCTTGAATACTGGTGTAGACGATCTTGCTCACACCAACCTGCTTGGCTGCTTCGATGACGTTGCGATGCTGCCCGATGCGCTCTTCGGGAGTGGCCATGCCGGAGACTAACAATACGGCGTCGATTCCATTGAATGATTTTTCGAGTTCGGCAGGAGCCTCGTAGTCGCCCGGACGAATTTCCACGCCCAGCGATTCGGCTTTGCTGGGTGTTCGCGCCAGCCCAATCACGTTGTCACTGCCAACCAGCTCGATTGCGGCTTTCACAATCTCTGAACCAAGCTGGCCGCTGGCTGCCGTTACTGCAATTTTGGTCATTGGATTCTCCAAGTACTCGACTTCAAACCATCGTTGGAATGAGCCCACCGTCGACGCGCAATGGTGCTCCGTTGATGGCCGATGCGAGTGGGCTGGCAACGAAGGCAACCATGTTGGCAATCTCGTCCGGTTCGATCAGTCTCTGAATCAAAGAGGTCGGCCGATTGTCTGCCATGAATCGTTTTTCAGCCGAAGCAAACTCTTCGCCAGGAAAAAGGTTGCCGACGAATTCTCGCACGCCCGGTGTCATGGTCGAGCCGGGCATGACGGTGTTGACGGTGACGGCGCTTCCTTGGGTCAGCTGAGCCAGACTGCGTGAGACAGCAAGTTGGGCCGATTTTGTCATCGCGTAGTGCGCCATCTCAGGGGCGGGCACGACGCCGGACTCGCTGCTGATGAAGATGATGCGTCCAGTATTTCGATCCAGCATTTGCTTGAGGTAATGCCGAGCGAGACGCACACCGCTCATCACGTTGATGTCGAAGATGTGTTGCCACGCTTCGTCTGTCAGGTCAAAGAAATCAACGGCTTCAAAGATGCCCAGATTGTTGACGAGGATATCAAGCTGAGGATGCTCGGCGATGGTTTGAGCGACACCTTCGACAGTCCCGTTGTCGGCAACCAGTCCGACCACGTCGGCATCAGGGTTGCTTTCGCGGATTTTTTCGATGGCTTTATGGACGCTCGCCTCGCTGCGACCGTTGACGATGGTCTTTGCGCCTTCGGCAGCAATGCGAGTCGCGATCGCCAGTCCGATTCCGCCCGTTGATGCCGTGACCAAGGCAGTTTTGTTGTTGAGATTGAGGTCCATTGAAGACTTACCCTATTGGAGTTGTAAAACGTGTTTTGAATTCCAAGCCCACTCAAGTTGCACGCTTGAGCATGTTCTTTTCCATTACCAGATCACTCAGCACGATGAGCCACATAGTTGCGGTGAACAGCCAGCTTTCTCGCCGCGTCAGGATGCCGCCGTTACGCATTGTCAACAACCACTTTGCCCATCGCTTGTCCGCTCTCCAAGCGAGCGTATGCTTGCCCGACT
>JABDKS010000827.1 GCA_013002105.1 Pirellulaceae bacterium
CCCTCGGGCAAGTCCTGGTCCACGAACCCCGACTTTTCGGATGCAACGAAATTCAGCGCGATGCCGACAATTGTGCCAACGACCATGCCGATCAAGATTTGCCAATGCAGGGCTAAACGAAACATGGGTAGCTCGTTCTATTCAATTTCATCCGTCGCCAAAACATAAGCGGTCGCATGCGTACGGCAAGCACTCAAGGCAACGTGTAAGTGGGCAATGCCAATCTCCTCAGCGAAACTCGCCGCGGCCCCGTTCAGAATGATTGAGGGGCCTTCGGTTGTCATCATGACTTCGATATCCGTCCATCGAACACCTTGGTCACGGCAACGCAGCGCTCGCATGACCGCTTCCTTGGCGGCCCAGCGTTTGGCGAACCGCTGTGGCGCGTTCGCCGTGCCGAAACAGTATTCAATTTCGTTCGGCGTGTAGACTCGTTCCAGAAACTGTTCGCCATGCGTCTCGATCATTTTCGAGATCCGGACGCATTCGATGATTTCTGTCCCAATGCCAAGAATCGTCATGCCCCTATCGTAACCCACACGCACGTTGCGCGCGGGAAAGTACATCGGCGGCGACCTCTCGCGCTCGAACCGCTCCGGCACGCAACGTTTTGTGTACGTAATCCAGATTCGCTTCCAATTCCGTCCGTTTAGCGCGGGCATCGGCGAAATAGCTTTCGCTCGCTTAGGCAACTGCCTTTTTTACGTCCCCATATCCGAAGCCGCCGCGGCGATACATGGCCGCCATTTCGTCGATCCCGTTTTGGTCGGCAAACAAACGATAGAGTTGAAACAGATGGTCGTCTTCTGGTTCCTTGGGATCCTCCATCGGCCGACTGTCGGTCGTGATCCGCATGATCTGCTTGCGAATCTTTTTCACGTCTCCAAATAATGGCAGCGTGTTGTCATAACTTTTGCTCATTTTTTGTCCGTCGGTACCGGGCACCTTCGCGCCATGGTCCAGCGTCTTGGCTTTGGGCAGCACCAACGTTTCACCGAACGCGTGATTGAAACTGCCCGCCAAGTCGCGACATACCTCGATATGCTGAATTTGATCCTCGCCAACCGGCACGATCTCCGAGTCGTAAGCCAAGATGTCCGCGGCCATCAGCACTGGATAGGTAAACAATCCCGCATCGGCGGAGATCCCTTTGGCCTTCTTTTCTTTGTAAGCGTGGCATCGCTCCAGCAGGCCCATCGGCGTGCCCGTCATCAACAACCAGGTCAGCTCACTGACTTCGGGAATTTGAGACTGTACGAACAAGGTTGCTTTTTGTGGATCCAGCCCCAAGGCCAATAAATCCAACGCGACGTCCAATGTGTTTTGCTTCAGTGTCGCTGGATCGCGGACGGTTGTTAATGCGTGCAGATCGGCGATGAAGTAAAAACCGTCGTTCTGCTCTTGCAGATCGATGTACTGCCTGATCGCACCAAAGTAATTGCCCCAATGCGGTGGACCGGTCGGTTGGATCCCTGAAAGAACGCGCATAAATCGTTTGGTAGAAGTAAGAGAATGGTGACGGCGCAATTGTGAACCATCGTCGGTCCATCGCGAAGTCCCCCTGTCCAAATCGTTTCGAACGGGGGGAATAAATCTGCAGAAAGATGAAGGCAAAAAGTTCTCTACACTGCTCTTGTGTTTCCTTTCTCTGCCCACACTTTATTGCGAGTGCTTATCCAGCCTGACCAGCCTGACCAGCCTTTGCTGGAACGACTTCGACCACACCCCGCACCTTCGGCCACAAAACCAGAGCTTCAACCAGCATCCAGGCTTCCAGCACCAAGGTGGATACGCCGATCACGATCGCGACCCAGTTTGGCTGATCGGCATCGATCCACTTGGGCAGATCCGACAGCATCGCCCAAGCGGGAACCACCAGCATGAACATCATCGGAACGGCGATGAACCAGACCGGAATTCCGCGCCGCCACAGGAAAAACGAGATCACCAGTAAGGCAAGTCCGGCCAACAACTGATTGGTCGCTCCGAATAACGGCCACAAAATCAATCCGCCCCGACCAGCAAAAGTGGTCAGCCACCAAGTCGCCGCCGCGGCTCCGCCATTGACCGCCGCCTCTGGCAGTCCACTGTTAGTCGCCAAGTAGTCGGCGGGAATTCGGCCGGAGACTGCTTCACCGAATGAAACCGGCGTATTGGGTGCGGGAAGTGCCGCAATGATCAATCCCAAAGTGACGGCCAGGATCGTCGCCCCGTGTTTGTTGGTCAGCCAGACCAGGGGATTGAGGGAAAACTCACCTTCTTGGCGATCGCCAACAAAAGTGGTTGCCAATTCTTGGATGACGTAGCGCTGCAGTCGGCACGCGGTGTCCAAAGTCGTACCGGCAAACGAAGCCACCAACACACCCATGATTGCGATCGCCACGGACGACGGGATCGACATCGCTACCAGGAAGTTTGCTGCGCCGTCGACAAACGCTCCAACCTTGGCACCCAATCCATTGGCACTGTTCCAAGTTTCGTAGCGCAAATCGTACGCCGCCGCGCCAGTCACAATCTCGCCGGTCGCCTCATT
>JABDKS010000839.1 GCA_013002105.1 Pirellulaceae bacterium
GCGTTGGTTCGATCCAAACGCCCCAATCCGCGGCAGTACCGTCGCCCCCATCGGAGACCTTCAGTGTAAGGACGTCGATGCCGGTTACATCGACGTCGAAGCTTTTGCCGGGGCCCATGGAGATACCATCCGCTTTCCAGAGCGTCTTATCGTCACCGATGATCTCGAAATCAACTTTTCCGCGATGTCCACTTTGCAAGCCGCAACGTCCGGTGAATGTTTTCCATTGTCCGTCGATCCGATAGACATGTTTTGCAGGTGCATGAGCGTAGATTCCTTCGGCAAAAAAGTCGCCGTCGATCGAGAGCAGTCGGTCGCTGCTCGGGACAGCGTTGTAGGTGGGGCGAATCCAACCAACTTCGGCAGATTCCGGCTTCAATCGCGACAACGCGATCGTTGATTGATTCGCCGCAATGGAATCAACGGTCACGGCAGCGGCTTGTTCGGCGACGACGAATCGATCCAATACGTTTTGGCCAATTGCACGCAGTTCGGAATCGCCTTCCGAAAGCCTCTTCAGTTCATCAGCGGCCACTTCAAGACCCGATTTTCTCAATGCCTCCATCATCGGCGACAATTCCAGTGCGAGTCGGATGGACGACAAATCGGCTTGACCATTGGGGCCGACGCGATAGTTGAACTCCCTTTGGCTGACGGCGCCGTTGACGTGGCAGGTTACCAAACGCAATTGACCAGAGCGTCCCGACTGCAGTCGCCCACTGACCAACTCCATCGCACCCACGTCGTCGGGAACCGCCGTCGCGGTCGTCGCGTCGTAGTCACTGCCACCCTCGGGATCAAAATAGGCAACGACGCTGTGAACGGGGACAGCCGCGCGAACCGTCGCTCGGACACGGATCCTGCCATCGGTAACGGAATCGATGCGCAAGCTTGGCCACTCGATCCCGGGACGCTCGTATAAGTCTCCACAGGTCCGCTGCAGGAAGGTGGGATGTGCGGCCAGACGCATCGCGTGAGCTTGCGTCAAAAAGGTTCCCTTGCCTTCGCCACGCAGTTGCTGGGCGTAGGTTCGATTGCCCGATCCCATCAGGGCGGTACCGCGAACTGCTTCGTCGTTACGCTCGCGACAATGTGGTAGCGACAATGCGTGACCCAGTTCGTGGATGACGCCTCCGATAAAAATGGAGTTATGTTTGCCGATCGTGATCCGACCGTATTGCCCGTCGAGTATCGGCGTTGAATCTGTCAATCGTTTCGGGTCCAAGATCTCGGAATCGCATTGCCAAGCGGTTCCGGCTAAATAGGAACCGCCGCCATAGTATGGACTGTGATGAGAAATCTTTGATTCAACGGGATCGTAGTCCATTAGATTGCAAAACAGCAACAAAACCGATCGCTCCGGGTCGATGTTTCGCTGCCGCAATACGGCTACGACTTCTTGTCGGATCCGTTGTCCATCTGGTTTGTCGTAATCCTTGTCTTCGTCCCGACCGACGACCGTGATGATTTCGACTTGGTCAGCGTCGTTGCGTAGCACATTCATCCGGCGACCGTCGAAGCCATGGCGTTGGAGTTCGCTCTCGTAGAATCCGCTGGTTTCGGAGACGATGCGGCGAATGCGGGCCGTGTGATTAGCAGCAGGCTGTCGGTCGCGCGGTGTGAAATAGACGACCACGACGCGTGAGGGTGACACAATCGAGTCTTTGGCCAAGGCGTCGGCGATCCGTTGGCGAGCCACCAGCAATTCCGCTGTGTTGGCCGCCATCGATGGCGACTCGTCGATCAACTGTGCCCCAGCGGGATGGTCTACCAAGCTGAACCAAAGCGACAATAGGATAGCGGCCGTCCGCGTCAAGTTTGTCATCAGTCAATCCAATGAGCGTCCATCTGATTTGTATCTTGCATCAGCCGTAGTCGATCTCGTTAAAGATCCCCCGGGAATAGGTCCTTTAACAAAGGCCCGCTACAAACAAAGTGCAATCGATCGCCACTTTCGTTGCAACGCCCGCGTTAGGGAAGAGCAGGGATGACGAATTCGCACCGAAATCGAATCATCTGCTTACAATGGCGTCTCGTCATCCCGCTGAGCTGCAGGTGGAGTTAGAATCTGGATGCTGACAGAAACGTCTTGGTCTCGAAACGCGATGTCTTGACGAGACAGGGCTTCTTGACGGCAACGGGCATTGCGTCGGACACGATTCCGCTCAATTTCTCAGATCTCAACCTTGCTAATCGCTGATATGAAAACTGCAATCCACTCGATTCTATTTGTATTTATTTCAATCACAGCGGCCCAAGCCGCCGACCAGCCGAACATCGTCTTCTTCTTTACCGATGACCAGACCACCAGCACAATTGGATGTTACGGCAACGACGTTGTTCAGACTCCCAACATCGACGCGCTGGCCGCCCGCGGTGTGCGGTTCGAGAACGCTTTTGTCAGTCATTCGATTTGTTGGGTCAGTCGGACCACGATTCTGAGCGGAATGACCGGTCGAAGCTACGGGACGCCAGGCAATCCAGAATTGGCTCGGGCCGGCGCCGTTGACACGTTATATAGCGATATCTTGCGCGCAAACGGATATCGCACCGGTTATTTCGGCAAGTGGCACGCGAAGATGCCCAAGGGATACGTCAAGGAAGATCATTTTGACGAATTCGAGGCGATTGGCCGCAATCCTTTCTACAAGAAACAACCCGACGGCAGTCTTCGTCATGAGACCGAAGTGATTGTTGATCGCGGAATCGAATTTTTGAAGTCGCAACCCAAGGACAAACCATTTGCATTGAACATGTGGTTCAATGCCTGCCACGCCGAAGACGGCGATCGCAGGCCGGGCATCGGACACTTTCCGTGGCCGCGGGCGGTCGATGGAATGTACGACGATGTGGACATTGCACCGCCACGACTGAGCGATGTCGCGATTTTTGATGCCCTGCCCGCGTTTTTGAAGACGACCATTAATCGTGAGC
>JABDKS010000840.1 GCA_013002105.1 Pirellulaceae bacterium
ATCACATCATCGACGCATCTTTGAAAGCAGCCAATGTCTTGAAGTTGAATGACGAGGAGCTGCCCGCCCTGGCTCGAATCTACGATTTGTCGGGAACAGACGACGCGATCATGCAAGCTTTGTCGGATCGATTCGAACTCACTGGTGTTGCGCTGACGCGAGGTGCTGGTGGTGCTGTCCTCTTGCGCGGGGGCGAACTGGCACGCAGCGACGGCCGGTCGGTTGAAGTGGTTGATACCGTGGGTGCCGGCGACGCCTTTACTGCAGCACTCGCCTTTGGGTGGTTACAGCATTGGGATTTGTTGCGGATCGTGCGGACCGCCACGAGGATCGCGGCCTACGTTTGCACCCAGGGGGGCGCGACACCGTCGATTCCTCCCGATTGGCAACAATGGGACGATTGATCGCAGCCCCCGACCGAGACTTTGCAATGGGGCGGGCCAGCATCGATACTGTGGGCGTCATGCTGCGCGACATCCGTGCTGCACGATGTCCAGTTTTTATGTTGTTCCCCCAGCGGAGTGATTGGATGCAAATGCGATGGATCGGTGTGGTCGTGATCAGCGTATGGGCCAGTGCGTTGTTGAGCAAATCGTCCGACGCGTGCGGTGACGATTCACCACCCAATGTTTTGTTCATTGCCGTGGATGATTTGGCAAGCACGCTGGGTTGTTATGGGGACGTGATTGCCAAGACACCCCATATCGATCGGTTGGCTGCGTCGGGCGTGCGATTTGATCGCGCGTACAATCAGTTGCCCCTGTGCAATCCCACCCGTGCGTCGATCATGACCGGGCTGCGACCCGACACGATCAAGGTCTACGATTTGGATCGTCATTTCCGCGATGAACTCCCCGACGTCGTGACTTTGTCTCAGGCATTTCAGCAATCGGGCTATTTTGCCGCCCGGGTGGGCAAAATCTATCACTACAACGTGCCGGCGTCGATTGGCACCGACGGTTTTGACGATCCACCGTCATGGAATTTGACCGTCAATCCCAAGGGACGTGACAAGGACGAAGAACACAAGATCACGAACGCTGAGCCGCATCGAAAAATCAGTGCGGCGCTCAGTTGGCTAGCCGCCGACGGCATGGACGAAGAACAAACCGATGGCATGATCGCGACGGAAGCGATCAAACTCTTGGAACAACATCAGGACAAGCCTTTTTTTCTGGGGGTCGGATTTTTTCGTCCCCACACGCCCTATGTTGCGCCCAAGAAGTATTTTGACCTCTACCCGGTCGATCAAATGCGGCTGCCCTACGCTCCACCGGGCGATCGCGACGATATTCCCACGGCAGCTTTTGCGCACAATTGTCCCGTTGCCAATTACAACTTGGATGAACCGGTGCTGCTGCAAGCCACACAAGCTTATTACGCCTGCGTTTCATTTGTCGATGCACAAGTCGGGCGAATGCTGGACGCATTGGATCGACTAGGGTTGGCCGACAACACAATCGTTGTTTTCTGGAGCGATCACGGTTATCACTTGGGCGAACACGATGGGATCTGGCAAAAGCGAACACTGTTTGAACAATCGGCACGCGCACCGTTGATCATTCGTGCTCCCGGTCGCCCGGGTAACGGCCAGATGAGCCCACGGATCGTGGAATTCGTCGACGTCTATCCGACACTGACGGCTTTGGCAGGCATCGAGTCGCCGGGCGGTCTGGAAGGACGCGATTTGTCGCCATTGCTGGACGATCCCATCGCCAATTGGGATGGCGTCGCGGTCACACAAGTGCTTCGCCCGGCCGATGATCGGCTGGCTACGCAAGTAATGGGCTGCAGCATTCGCACCGATCGCTGGCGTTTGACCGAGTGGGCCGAAGGAAAACAGGGGACCGAGTTGTACGATCATCACAGTGATCCGATGGAGTTTGATAACTTGGCGATCGAGCCCGACGTTCAGGCACGTGAAGTAATCGATCGATTACGTCCGATTCTGCGCTCGCGCGCCTCTGGCAAGATTCCTACCGTTCCCGTCAATCCCGCCCGCCTTTGATCAAAGACTCGTGGTCGATTCGCATCGAAAGCAGCGAAGCAAAAGTAATCACCAGTGATGCTCCGATTGATTCTCGTACTGCTGATACCGCTCGTGTGGATCGTATCCGGATCGAGCGGCGAGCCCGTTTGGCCGCAATGGCGAGGGCCCAGCAGTACGGGCGTCGCGCCGGGTGCAAATCCGCCGGTGCAATGGAGTGACACCGAAAATGTTCGCTGGAAAACGGCATTACCCGGCCGCGGCCACAGTTCGCCGATCGTTTGGGGCGATCGTATTTTTGTAACGACAGCTGTCGCCGATGGAGACAAGCTGACGCCCAAAATGAGCGGCCGCCCCGGGGAACACGACAACCTGCCGATCGACAGCGCCCATCGCTATGTCGTGATCGCGATTGATCCGGCCGACGGCAGCATTGTTTGGGAAAAGACCGTGCATCGGTCGGTACCACACGAAGGCGGTCACTACACAGCCAGCCTGGCGTCGGCTTCGCCGGTGACCGATGGCCAACACGTATACGCGTTCTTTGGATCACATGGATTGTATTGCCTCGATTTTGCCGGAGACGTTGTTTGGCAAAAGCAACTTGGCAAAATGCACACCAAACATGGGCACGGCGAAGGTGCTTCACCAGCGCTACATGGCGATACGTTGGTGGTGAACTGGGATCACGAGGAACAATCGTTCCTAGTCGCATTGGATAAGAAAACTGGTGCAGAGATTTGGCGCCGCGAACGTCAGGAAGTTACCTCTTGGAGCTCGCCCTTGATCGTGCAGCAGGACGGAGTGACCCAAGCGATCGTATGTGGAACGGACCGTGTGCGGGGATACGACTTGTCCACGGGCGAAACGATCTGGCAGTGCGGAGGCATGTCGGCCAACATTGTTGCAACGCCGGTATCCGCCGACGGAATGTTGTATGTCGGTAGTAGTTACGAAAAACGTGCCTTGATGGCGATCAACTTGGCCGGTGCCCGCGGCGACATCACCGACAGTTCGCATGTTCTGTGGTCACGATCGCGAGGGACGCCGTACGTTCCATCGCCATTGTTGTACGACGGGGCGTTGTACTTTTTGATGCACTATCAAAACGTGATGACGCGAGTTTCGGCCAAGTCGGGCATCGACGACCCCGGAGCAATCCGACTGGGAGAACTCGGCAACATCTATGCGTCGCCGGTGGGTGCCGGTGGACATGTCTATGTCACCGATTTGGACGGTGTGACGCAGGTGATGACCAACTCCGCGATCCCCCGCAGCGTCGCCGTCAATCCACTGGGCGAAAAGGTCAGTGCGTCGGCCGCCATTGTCGCCGATGCGATCTATCTGCGCGGGCACCGACATCTTTTCTGCATCGCGGCGGACTGATGCGGAGCTGCCCAAGGGTGCCCGCGAAGACCTGCCTTTTTGACGAGAAAACGCCCTGTTTTGCTGTGTTTTGCGTCATCGGGCAGCTTTCTGCAGTTTTCGTGTAACGACCCTGACGGCTGCCCGCTTGGATCATTGTCGAGCCAATCCGGGGCTCAACAATGTTGCCAATCGCCGCTGCCAAACGGGTCGAAACCATGTCCGCCGTCCAAAAAACCGCTTTCGCTTTTGTCGTCGCCGTCGCTTGCTGGTCAAACGCCTCGATGGCCCAACATCCCGGCACAGGTGTTGGATATGAGTCGGGCAAGCATCACCATCGAGGTGGTTATCGAGTCCAATATCACGGTCACGCGTCACCCCATGGTCATTGGGCTTACCGTCCCAATTATGCCAACTACGGATACAACGGTCACGAAGTCGCCGACGTCATCCGATCACGCGGTCAAGCCAACTTGCTGAACGCTCAAGCGAGAACGCAGAACGAGATTGCCCGATCGGCCGCTCTGGATAACGACGTCAAAGAGCTGGCAACGTATCACGAACGTCGCCAAATCAATCGCACGACTCGATTTGGTCACTTACACGCTCGCGGAGAACAGTTGCGAGCAAGCAAGGCGCAGGCCGAACACGAGGCTCAGTTGGCTGGCTTTCGCATCGAAGACGTCGCAGGGCTGACACCGGACGAATTGGATCCTGTCACGGGCCAATTAGCTTGGCCACTGCTGTTGCAAGGGACACACTACAACCGTGCACGCCAGCCAGTCGACATTATCTTTGCGACACGAGCCCAAGCAGGCCAAGTCAATCCGGATCACTACCTACCACTTCGTGACTGGATCGATCGGGTCGATTACGAACTGGACTGCTATGTGCACTTGTACCCCAAGGCTGACTACGCCAAAGCCAAAGATTTCTTGCGTCGGCTAATGATCGAAGCACGATTGCCGGCTCTACAACTAAGCTCACCGACGCAACTCGCTAGTCACTAATGGATTCACGATCGCACAAGGTCACTTCGCAGTAGAGCCGGATTGCACCGGCCGATTATGCAGGGACGGCGTAGGAACCGGCCCGAACAGTGGATGCGAAATTTATTGTCACACGAATTCACGCGTGTCTCCTCTGGTTCAAAGTCCGGTTTCAAAGATAGTGAACGACATCGAAAATTTTTGCCCGTCGCGATCCCACGGGACTGAGGCGACGATCGGGTCCAATGGGACCGATCCTGATTGACTTGCCATTTACCACAGCACACACTGTTTGCAGGAAACCGGAGTCGGGTTTCTTGCCGCCCAGGGATTCGTTAACGGCCAGGCGACTGTTGCCCCTTGGTGTTCTTTGACGCTGTCTCTCCGACGGACATGTCAGCCTACGTCAGCGAAAAGAACAGGCGAGTATCGCACCTTGAGAAAACAGTGGTAAAGAACATGCAAACCTGGGCAATCGCGACCGAAAACCATCATCGCTACACGTCCCATGCTGGTTTGATATCGGCACGAATGGGATTCGCAGTACTGTCTGCCATCCTTGTCACCCAGGTGATGAATTCCCGCTCACTTTTTGCGCAGGCCGGTTCGCGGCCCAACGTCGTGTTTATCTTGACCGACGACATGGGATGGAACCAACCAGGTTTCAATGGCGGAAAAAAAGAACTCACCCCGAACATCGACAAACTAGCGACACAGAGCACCAAGCTAACGCAGTTCTATACACATTCGGTCTGTGCTCCCACACGCGGCGCGTTTTTGACGGGACGCTATGCGTTTCGCAATTGGATGGATTGGCGAAGTGAAGACTTTGGAAAACCGAGTTATCTAGAAAAACTCGGTCTGACACTGGCCCACAATGAGCGCGGCGAACCCACACGTCGAATTCATGCCCTCGACGCCAGCGAACGGACCATCGGCGAAGCTTTGAAAGAGGCGGGTTACTACACCGCTCTGGTGGGAAAGTGGCATTGTGGCGAATGGTTGGACGAACATTTGCCGATGTCGCAAGGGTTCATGCATCAATACGGACACTACGCGTGGGGAATTGATTACTACACCAAGACGATTGTCCATAATGCACCGGCTCGATTTGCGGTCTACGACTGGCACCGCAACCAGAAACCGATTCAAGAGGAGGGTTACACGACCGATCTATTTGCCGCGGAAGCCGAGCGGGTGATCGCGAATCAATCCAAAGACCAGCCGTTCTTTTTGTACGTGCCGTTTAATGCCGTCCATGGTCCGCTGAATGATCCACCACGGTATAGCGACCAGTACGAAGTCCGCGAAGCGATGTTGAAATGTCTTGACGACGCGGTGGGGCGGATCGTCAAAGCTATCGACGACAACGGATTCAAAGACAACACGTTGCTGGTGTTTACCAACGACAATGGTCCGGTGCTGGAAGAGATGAGCACGCCGTATCGAGGCACAAAAAATACGACCTTCGAGGGCGGAGTGCGGGTGCCTTGTCTGTTGCGTTGGCCCGGACATTGCAAGCCGGGAGCGAGTATCGATCAGATGATGTTCATCGCGGATTGGTATTCGACGTTGATCAGTCTGGCCGGCGGCAATCACGATCAAGCGAACCAAGTCGACAGTTTCGATCTGACGGGCATGCTATTCCAAGGAAAGCCTAGCATGCGAAATGAAATTATTTTTGAAGTGACCGGCAGCGTCAGGCTGCCGACCATTCGCAGCGGTGACTACAAGCTGATGGGTGAGATGTTGTTTGACATCAAAAATGATCCCTACGAAACGACAGATGTTGCAGCCCAGCATCCGGAGTTGGTTCAGCGACTCGCCGCGCGGCTGGACAAAGTGGGAAAGCAGCGACCGCCGCTGGGCGACAAACCGTTGCTGATGGACCCGCCATTGCCGTACATCTATGGGCAAAAGGAAAATCAAGATCCGCCCGAGTGGTTGAAAGCTGCGGTGGACAAGATTCGCGCTGAACAACCGCAAGAGTGGGCACCGGGCGAGACGCCCTGGCCGCAAGCCCCGCAAGGCGCCAACGCCGCCAAACAATAAACGGGCTGAGGACCGCAGCCGAAGTCGTCGGTTCGAGACGATGGAGCGAATCTACAACGGTGAAGCCGTTGAACACTCCAGGGCTGCGCCCTGACCGAGAATGTGACGTCCTTTCAGGGAAAGA
>JABDKS010000861.1 GCA_013002105.1 Pirellulaceae bacterium
TGCGGTCGGTGCACCCGACGTATCGGGCAACGGAAATGCGTAGGTCGTAAAGTTGGTCGCGTCGGTGTAGATCGTGACCGAGAAAATGGGATTCTGGCCAGATGCTGGATCGATATCGAATCCGAGCACCGCTTGGACTGCCGTTCCAGATCCACCGACAGTCAAATCCACTCCGCCCAATCCAGTTGGGTCCAGAACGGTCGCGTCCGTGTCGCCGTCCCAAGTAATTGTGTACTCGGCAGCACCGGTCGCGGACGGATCCAGTTCCAAGAAACCGGGGTTGGACGCCGGGTTGGCATTGACCGATGCCGAACCGGTCGGCGACGTCACATTTACATGGATGTCACGAGTCGTGCCGATGATCGAACCACCAGCGTCGGTGACTGACGAGAAATTCGGGTTTGTGCCTGCCGAACTAGCGGTCACGCTTTGCGATACACCGGTGAAATCGTCGATCGTCAGGATCGGAGTTCCCGCAGCAACCGCTGCCGATACCACAACGGTGCGAGGACTTTCGCCAGGTCGGGGTGTGAATCCTGCTGGGGGCGGCGGAACTTGATTGACCGTATAGGAACCCGCCGCCAAGTTATCGAATCGGTAATCGCCAGAACCATCCGTTGTCGTCGTCCCCGTGCTTGGCCCCGACAGTGAAACAGTGACGCCACTGAGACCGGGTTCGCCGGCCTCCATCGTTCCGTTTCCATTGACGTCATGGAAAACCGTTCCGGTGATCGCACCGAAGTCCGATGCCAGCAATTCACGCTTGGTGAGCGACTCCAATAACAATCGCCGGTTACGATGCTTGCGGCCGCCGTTTCGTTTCTTGTTTGCTCGCGTGCTCTTTCGCGTCTCGCCGGTCAGTGAAGCGAGGATTCGTTGCCAAACCATGACAATCCCTGTGTTTGCAGTTTGACTCCATCCCGATGTCCCGGCGATGGAGTAGCAATTGGTGTGTACGTAGCCCCAATCCATTGAAGCCGATAACCGCACATCTTTCCCAGGCCTCCAAATTTATAATTTTCGGCGACCTGGTGATTTAAACGCTTCTTCGCGAACTGGGCGGTCTAGAGAGCTTATCGGGTAAATTGGCTGTCAGAATTCAGCCATGATTGGGAAATCGTCACTACCAGCGATATTCCAGGCCGTAGCTGAAGCCTTGAACCCAGTAATCCGTCGTATCAAACGCGAATCCAGGACGCTGTACTCCGACCAACGGATTGGCTTGAGGAGGCAGCAGATTGGGGTTCAAGTCGGTCGAGATTTGATCTCCGGGGCGTACGACGTTGGACCAGTAGATGAAGCTGTAGCCAAGCATTGCTCGCAAATGGTCGGTCAATTGATAGCCAACATTTGCGTTGAACTCAGGCACGATGGTGAACTCGTCTTGCTTGTGAATCCCAATATTGGACGTCTGAGCCAACAAGCCGCCTTCCAAGGTCGTCGGCGGAGGATTGTTCGGATCGCTGATGACGGTGCGGCCATCGATGCGAACCGTTTGTCGTGTGTTACCGATCGCCATTCGCATCAAACAATCGTATGTCCAGTAGCCACGAGTCACTCGGTGCTTCCATCCAAAATCGATCCCGTTGAATTGGTTTCGCGTATCGAACGAGTCGCGGATGTTGAACGATCCGGGGTTATTTTGCTGGCTACTGACCAGGTTCTCTGTAATGCCGATGTCTTCGTCCAACTGTAAGTATCGGTAACCCACCATGGCTTCGGTTCGACTGCAGAAGTGTTCGTCGCAGCCACAGAACAACCAGCTCTTGCAACCTTCTTGGCAGCAACGAAGTCGTTTGAAGTGGAATCCGCCACCATACAGTTCGCTGGTCGCACGAGCGGTGACCGTTCCGCTGATGACGCCGGGGAAGGAAACAAGCTCGGAGTCTTCGAGACCGGTTTGTGTGTTGAAAAATGGCCGAGCAAGGATTCGATCGCCGTTACTACTGGCAATGAAATCTTCGCTTTCGAGTCCGATGTGAAAATACTCTGCTCCGACGCCCCAGGTGTGACAACGATCCAACCAGAAACCGAATTTCAAACGGAAGCCATCGAATCGACTGTCCAAGACGTCTTCGCCTCCAAACAGTATCGCGGTTTGTGGTTTTCCCAATACGCCTGCATCGTCTCGTGTCACTCCGGTACCGGTGCTGGTAGTCACCAAAGCTGGCAAACGCATTCCGTCTTGCCACCAATGAAGTGCTTCGACGGAGACCCAACCGTCTTGTGGTAATCGCAATGTGATCGCTGGTCGCCATGCTTCGCCGCTGGCCAATTCACCACACATGCTGCAGTTTCCACCGCAACCGTTCGTGCAACCGCCTGTTCCACAACTGCCAATGCTATCGCATCCGCCAGCGTCACAAGCCCCGTCGTCGCACCCGCACTCCGCATTGCCTTCATAGATATCGCCTGCAACTGGTGCGTAATCGATCTGTCCGTCCAACGGATACGATTCGCCAACATGGCCATCGACAAGCGGTCCCACTTCGGTGACTCGTCCACCGTCGATGATCTGACCTTCGACAATACCAGCGTCCAAAACGGGACCCTCGACGATACCGCCGTCGGAGTAAGGTCCACTGATGACGGCACCCACCGTGCGACCGGTGGAGTGCAGGTTTCGTGGTGCGGGCAGGCTGCCACGGACGATGTGCTGTGCTTGACGCACTTGACCGGCGCGGCCAGTCGCCTGTCGGTGTTGTGTGGATGTTCGGTTGGCCGTCGCACGTTTTGCGGTCGATGCGAGCGGTGCCGGCATCAGATTCAACGATGATGAATTCTGATCGACTCGGGATTCCGTCGTGCGATGTCGGGTCGGTGCCCAGCTAGCACGTGCCATCCGTTCGCTATTGCGAATCGAGTTGGGGAAAGTGACGGACTGTTGAGCTTGTGCCTCAGAGAACGCAAAGGATGCGAATGCGATCGCGACACAGACGGTTTTTTGAAAGTTACGCACTGGACTCACCAATGGGAGACTGGAACGGTGTCTCGAAAAATCGTAGTGGTCCGCCGTGACGAAACGGCTTCTCTGTACGTTTTCGATCCACCCAAAAATGGTGTTCCCCCCCGGGATCAGCCCTTTCTGTTTCCGAACGCCGCCGGAACAGATTGACCTCTTCACATGCGATATCGTCCCCACCGGCCAGCCCGCTGAACCCAAAATCGTCAAAATCGACAAAATCCTCAAACCTTTCCTAACCGGCAAACTTTGACATCCGCCGAGAACACCGAAATCGCTGTATTTTACGACTTTCGAGCGGTCTCACACCTGCCGTGGGCCGGCACCCGTCGTGGTTGTGCACCGAAAAGCTTCTCGCAGTTCCCCAGGAAAGTTCCTGCCTGACGACGAATCCGAATCAACGACGAATCCGCCTTGAGCCAGTTTCACGCCGTGACTCGCGATCAAGGCACCATCAAACCGATCGGCCCGCCGCAGGTCACCTTTGCTACGCCAGGTCACTTTTGCCATCAAAACCGAGCGTCTTCCGACCGCTGCCGCGAACCACGGACCCCGCACCCAACTCCGACTGGGTAGACGCCTTGGGTCGTTGGGTGACGGTTGATTCGTTTGTCCTCGATTGCTGTCGCGACATCGATTTCGATCGCCCGTACAAGCGATGAACGTCCCCCATCAGTTGGCAGCGTTTACGACCCACACCTCCGTCGATACGATGACGCTTTTGGTCGCGAAGATCGACCGAAGTACACCATTGCCACGCGCCCGTAGCTCAGCTGGATAGAGCATCGCACTTCTAATGCGACGGTCGCAGGTTCGAATCCTGCCGGGCGTGCTCTGTCGTGACCTATCGCTGGAAAACATCGCCACGCCCGATGGAATTCCGCAAGTCCGCGCGTATCGGCGCCCATGGCGCGTGTTTGACGTTGTCGCCTCCCCAACCGGGGCATTGTCTATCGGACCGAACGGGCCAAGGATTGCAGAAGAGCTGCATCTCGAGTGAAACTTCGCAAGCTCGGACCCAATCAGGAGGCAACCCAAAAATGGTTCTCAACCCACTCGTTGTTTCGGTCGTCATCGCGGCGGCATTGATCATCGCCATCTCGGTCTTTTGGGGTTTTCTTTCCACGGGTCTTCAAGAAGCGGATGACCCGAGTGAGTCGCGACCCGAAGATTTGTCGGCGTTCGAGAAACGCCATACACATCGTCCCGACGTTCGACGCTAACAGCCAAACCGCACGATTCACCCGTCGATCGGCGCCGAGTCGCTGACTTGGGTACTCGGGGTCGAAACGACCGATTCCTGCACAGGCGTTTCGACGGCACCTTGACGTATCAGTCGGCGTGTGACGTTCCACGCCAGCAGTGCCCAAACGATTCCTGCTGTCCAGCCGGCCAGCACATCGGTCGGATAGTGCACTCCCATGTAGATTCGGCTGACGCCCACCAGGATGATCACGAACGACGCAATCGCGAACACGTAAAGTTTTAGTGATCGCCGGGTCAACGTCGCGGCAACCACCGCGGCCAACGTTAAGTACACGACGGCGGACATCATCGAATGACCACTAGGAAAGCTGCTGGTGTAGACCTTGGAAAGATGCGGCACAATATCGGGTCGTTGTCGGCTGAACGCGGCCTTGAGCACGAGGCTCAACACGATCCCGGTGCTGGTCGTGATCACCAATAGCAGCAACATTCGGTAGCCGCGGGTGATCCACAGAAACCCGGCCACCGCGGCAATAACCAGGACGAGCACAAAAACGCCACCCAGGCCGGTGACATCGCGTCCCGCTTCGGCCAACCATCCCGGTCCAATCGGTTTGCTCGGATTATCGACCTGCCGCAACGCTCGTACCGCCCACTCATCAAACGCCTGCGTGTCTCCCTCGATTACTTCGGACGATAGTTCGATGAACCCCCACGTCCCGCCAACCAACACGAGCGCAGTGAATAGCCACAACGGTTCTCGCGGAATCTTGCTGACAAAGCGTCGAAGTAG
>JABDKS010000867.1 GCA_013002105.1 Pirellulaceae bacterium
GGTCGGGACCCTGAGCGACCGCGGGCAGGATCGAGAAAAGAAAAGTGACCGCGAAAATAGGTGCTGGGGTACGCACAGACGTGGGCTCGCATGGGGCGTTGGCTGGATGAATCGTTCATCGTAGCACGGAATGCGGCCGAAGCGGTGGATCGCTCCGCACCGTGATGTGAGTTTGGGTATGATGATCTGCCCGAAAAAACACTATCCCTTTCTTGTTTTGGAGAATGAGCACATGGAATCTTCACGTCGTGGCTTTCTGAAAACCACTGCGGTAGCCGGTACGGCAGTCGCTAGTTCGGCGGTAGCCCCGTCGGGCGCCGCAATCGCGCAAGACGGATCGAAGAAATTGCGTCTGGCGTCGATCGGCGTTGGCGGCAGTCGCGGTCGATACAACCGTGGCGGCGCGATTGCTCGCGACGCAGCGAAATTCGCGACGATGGTTGCCGTGTGCGACGTGGATGATTTGCACAATGCAGAATTCGCACAGGAGTTTGACGAAAAGCACGGTTTGAAATTGAACACGTATCGCGACTATCGCGAGATGTTGGAAAAAGAGAAGCCCGACGTCGTCACGATCGGGACGCCTGACCACTGGCACGCACCGATCGCAATTGCCTGCCTGAAAGCGGGTGCGCATGTCTACTGTGAAAAACCGCTGACACTGACGATCGACGAAGGAAAACAGATTCGCAAAGCGGTCGAAGAAACCGGCAAGACGTTCCAAGTCGGTACGCAGCAGCGGAGTGCAAAATCGCTCTTTTTGACCGCAATCGCGATGGTTCAAACCGGTCGCCTGGGCGAGAACGTCAACGCGTTTGTCGCAATCGGTGGCGCACCCAACGACGGACCGTTCGACACGACGGAAGCTCCCGATGATTTGGGTTGGGATATGTGGGTTGGTCCGGCACCAGAAGCCGACTATTGCGAAGAGCGACGTCGCATGTTCCGTTGGTTCTACGAATACTCCGGCGGAAAAATGACCGACTGGGGCGCTCACCACATCGACATCGCGCAGTGGGCACTCGCTCCGGGCGAAGACGGACCGGTGAAAATCTCTGGCGAAGGAAAATTCACAAAGAACGTTCCCACGGGATTCAACTGGAAACGATTTCTTGACGGTGAAACTTCGCTACCCAATGGCTACAACACGGCGACCGAATTCCATATCGATTTGACCTATAGCAATGGATCGGTGATGAACGTCAACCATCACTACAAACGCGAAGGTGACAACGTTGACTTCGGAAACGGAATCCTGTTCGAAGGTGAAAAAGGCCGGATCTTTGTTAACCGTGGCAAATTGGAAGGCAGCCCGGTCAACGACTTGACCGATGCGGACAAGAAAGAGCTGGACGAGAAAATTGTCGAACTCTGCCACGGAAAAAAACCTGGAAGTCACATGGGAAACTTCTTCGCGTGCATCGAAGATGGCGGCAAGCCGATTTCGGACGTTTGGTCTCACCATCGGACCATGACTTCGTGTCACCTGTGCAACATTGCTTTGATGCTCGGTCGCGAACTGAACTGGGACCCGAAGCAGGAACAGTTTGTCGATGACGAACAAGCGAACGCTTTAATGAGTCGCAAATCGCGAACCGGTTACACCGCAGGCGTCGCAACGGTCGGTTAATTTCCGATTGAAAAATCAATCGAAAAGCCGGCGGTTAGCAATCGCCGGCTTTTTTCATTGTCGCCGTTCTCTCCGAGCTCGGCCCATTTGTTTCGCAACACCGACCTCGGAGAGGACGGCGACACTTCATTCCCGGGCTTCTCCTTCTGATGACGCATCCTCTGATTAAGATCGCAGCACTGCTGATGGCGCTAACCGCTGGTCAGCCAGGTACGGCGGCTGCTCAAGATATTTTTTGGCCCGATCCGGTTGCCAATCATGTCGTTCCGCGACAGAGCACGCCGATTACTCACGGACCGATCTTGGGCGATGTCACTGCCAGTTCGATCCGCGTTTGGGTACGCTCCAGCGAGAAGACTGAATTCGAAGTCTTGTTGCGCCCCGATCGGCCTCCTTTTGATGATCCGATCATCGCGACAGGCAAAACGTCAGCAACGGAAGATTTCACAGGCTTTGCCCAAGTCAACCAATTGCGTCCCAATACCGTTTACGCGTGGGCCGTCCGCGTCGGTGGTGAAATCATTGACATTCGCGAGAATTTTCGCGATCCGTGGCCCACATTCCGAACTCTCCCCGACGAAACCAGCTTCGCGCATCCATTCAACCCCGAGGGCAAATTCAATTTTTCGTTTTCGATCGGTGCGTGTCAGCGACAGAAGTCGCCTGGCGAGACCTATGGCATTTATCCCAATCCACCTGCGTTTGACACGATTTGGCAGAAACACCGCCAACGATTGTCGTTTCATGTTGTCAACGGCGATTACACCTACGAGGAAACGCTCGACGGCGACAAAAGCGGAATCGAGAACAACTACAAACTGTATCTCGATCGTGGTCGCTCTCTCAATCGATTGCTGCGTCACGTTCCACTGGTCACGATGTACAACGACCACGAAGTCACCGACAACATCGACGGCAGCGGTGAAGTCGGTTTAGGGGACGGCAATTACCTGGTGCGTGATCCGGCCATGCGTGTCTGGCAGTACTACGCGGACTGGGCCAATGGAGAGGCAGACCACAAGTCGCCGATCCGGCTGGGAACGGCTCGACTGAAAGCCGGCGACGACGTGCTGCACGATCCAGACGCCGATTTCTCGGGCCTCAGTCTGGACGCGATCAGCACGCTGCACATCGGTCCGTTCTACAAGGGAGGCAAAAAGACCAGCACGGCCCAGCGTGGTGGTAAGAATGTTGGCGTCTACCGAGTTAAGGAGATTCTGGACGCGACACATTTGAAAATTGAGCCTTCGCTACAGCAAACCAACACCGCCCCATACAGCATTGGCACCCATCACTACTTTGATCGCATCGTCGGAAATTGCCATTTTTTGTACATCGACACGCGCGGCGAGCGAACGAAATTCAGAGGCATCCAACACGCAAAGGATCCTGATCGCCATGTGCTTGGTGAGGCGCAGAAAAAGTGGTTTATCGATACGGTACAAAACACCGCAGCACAATTTATTTTTGTCGTCTCGCCGGATCCCTGGTTCATCTATCACAGTAGTTATCACATGCAAGGCAAAAGCACCGTATCCAAGGGCGATGGATACTGCGGTTACGTGCACGAGCGCGAAGAACTCACCAAGATTCTCGATCAGATTCAAAAACCGGTGCTTTTGTTTACCGGCGATGTTCACCATCCGGTGGCGGCGCAAATTACCGACAATGTTTGGGAGTTCTTGATCTCGCCGGTCAATTCAGCAAACCATCCGATCGGCACGGCCGGACTGCCGCCGTTGGGAGGTTGGTTCGATAGCGAAGGACGGACGATCAAAATCAAGTGGCTCGGCGGTTATCCGGATAACGTGCATTACTTGCGACAGCGACATACCGTGTATGGAGTCGTCAACGTCAACAACATCGTCAAGGCGGGCCGCAAAGCGGGACCGGGCTATCAGTTTCTCGCTTACGATGAACCACAAGTGGTGGTCAGTTTTCACGACGGCTACAGCGGCGAACTTTTGTACAGCGAAGGAATCTCGACGCTGGACGCAAAACCGCCTGGATCACCGAGTGAAAAGAAAAATCGTTTCGGACACTGGAATCAATAGCCGATCGGTAGAACCCAGTCGACCAGGAAACAATCACCACATCAAACGTGATGTTCGTAGGCCAGGACCTGTTCTGGCATGATGCGAACGACGTTCCC
>JABDKS010000872.1 GCA_013002105.1 Pirellulaceae bacterium
GGACAGGAATCGTCGGCCATGAAAACTTTGTTTTGTAAGTTCAGCGCATCCAGGTTCCAGGATTGCCCGACGATTGCTTCCGCAGAAATCCCGGTCAGCTTGGCCATCATCCCATTCCAATGAGTGATGGTTCCTTCGGCATCCGTAAAGGCGACGCCGTCCTTCAAGTCGGTTAGTAAACGCGTGTGGAATCGCGTCTCGCGCCGGATCTTGAGCATACTTGGTTGAATCGAATGTCCCTTGCAGGCATCGGTCCAATAGCTATCGCCCGACTCGGGTTGCAATTGTTCCAACCATCGGTTGGCCGTCGCACCTTGCAGTAACTCGGGTCGATCTTCCAGCATTCGCGTAAAATCGAGCACCAGCTGCGGGTCAAATTGCGAACCGCTGCCGTGTTGGAGTTCCTGGAGTGCTCGTTCGCGGCTCATCGCCGACCTGAACACGTGATCGGTCGTCATTGAATCGAACGCGTTGCAGATGGCCAACATGCGAGATCCCAAGGGAATATCGCCACCATGGGGTTCTTCGTTTTGTCGTCGGCTCTCGTACCACGTGTTGGCGTAACGAACGATGCTCAACAATTCTTCGTCGCCGGTGCAGCCACGTAGAATCTCGCAGCCCAATTCGGGGCAGCAGTCCATGATCAATTGCTCATCGACAGATAGCTTCGACGGTTTTCGCAAAATGCGATCGGGTATCCCGATCTTGCCCAGATCGTGCAGCAGAGCAGCGACTTCTAAGCGATCGCGTGTTTCATTGGGCAGCGACAGCCGCTGGGCCCATGCGCTGCACGACAAGGCAACTCGCAAACAATGCGCTGCGGTGGATGCGTGTTTTGTTCGCAGGCAGTAAAAAAGGGAGGTCGCCATTCCAAGACGGACAACGGCCAGATCATTTTCCCGCGGCAATCCGCGTGTTCGGTTGGCATTTTCGTCCGCCATCGGGGCGACATCTTGGAGCCGTGCGAGCAGCTCGCTGACGTCATCTTGACTGGTTTCAGCTGGCGATACGACGATTTGTTCGGACGTCGTCGCCAAGAGCGATGCGGTCATGTCGGTCGTATCGGTCATATCGATTGCGCAAGATTGCGGGAACTGGATTGGGTAGCTTTACGCAAACCTACGTCAGGAACCCAACAGGGGCAAAAGAAAACGGGCAATCGACTTAGCGACGTCCCCCCGCTTGAGGCGACCAATCTATCTAGAAAGCCTCCTTTGACCAGGCATCCTGGGCTGCCCGAAGGTGGTGATAGACCCCTTTTTTGCTCGCGATCGGCCTGATTGGCGTGAACTATGCGTCAAGTGAGGCGTAATGCTTGCGATCACTGTTGGTCGTACCTACTATGCATTCGATGGGTTCTGGCCGACAACAAGCCAAGAATTTGGGGGTTCATCCACCCTGCCCGTTCGGTGTTCCTTTGCAGAGGAGCTGGGCGAATGGATCGCTGCTAGTCTTTACACCGTGGTGCTGCTCTCGTGAGTCTTTCTGAGGTCGATCGTCAACTGTTGCAGAGGTGCCTCGATCGGGCCCCTCGCGCGTGGCAGGATTTCGTCGATCGGTTCCTGGGTTTGGTTGTTCATGTCGCCAATCACACAGCCGAAGCGAGACAAATCCAACTGGACGCATCGACCCGCGAAGACCTGGTGGCAGAAGTTTTCTTGGTCATCGTGGCAAAAGACTTTACCGTACTGCGTCGCTTTCGCCGTAATTGCTCCCTGGCGACCTACCTGACGGTGATATCACGTCGTGTCATTGCACGTCGTATCATGCAAGGGAACAAGTCTCCTGTCGCTGCGAATCAGGCTTCGGTTGCGTCCGTTGCTGACCAGAATGGGCCACCGACGCGAATCGAAGACAGGGAGGAGGTCGAAAAGCTGCTGTTGCGTCTCGATCCCAAAGAAGCGAGCGTGGTTCGCATGTACCACTTGGAGGGCAAGACCTACGCCGAGATTAGCCAAGTTGTCGGGATTGCCGAAAACAGTGTGGGGCCGGTGCTCAGCCGGGCACGATCCAAAATGCGTGACGCGGGTGAGAATTCGTCCTAGCGGACGCGTGAACGTCAGCAAACGCGGACGGACAACTTTTCGCCGTCGGTGCTTTGGACACGCACGTCGATCAGCGTGCTAACCGCCACCGGCTTTTTCTCGCTAACGAATTGTGCCGGCGCGTAACGACAGGTGGTTCCCTGCACCAGTGAATCTCCCGTAGCGTCGCCATCGCAACCGATGCGGATCAGCGGACTGCTTGATTCGACCAGCAATTCAAGACGCTGACCGACCAGGCTGCGATAGTAGCTCTGTCGCAACTGCGTTTCCAATTGCGTCAATTGTGCGATTCGCTCGGATCGTATTCGCTTGGGTACTTGATCGGACATCTCGGCCGCTGGAGTACCCCGACGTGCACTGAATGGAAAAGCGTGGATCTTGGAGAACCGTGCTTCGTTGCAGGTACGAAGCGTTTGCTCGAATTCCGATTGAGTTTCGCCCGGAAATCCAACGATGACATCGGTCGTGATCGCGGGATTGTCGAGCGATTGGCGCAACAGTGCGCAGCGATCCAGGAACATCCGCGTGCCCCAACGACGACGCATCCGACGCAGCACCGAATCACTGCCGCTTTGGAGGCACAGGTGCAGATGTGGAACGATGCGTTCGGAATACTCGGCAAGCATCGAAATCAATTCGCGAGTGACCTCGGTCGCCTCGATGCTGCTCAGTCGAATCCGAAAATCACCTTGCAGATTGCAAAGATCACGCAGCAGGTGTGCTAACCGAATCCATTCTTGTTTGGGTTTATTGCGATTCCAGTCGACGCCGTAGTGCCCTAAATGGATGCCTGTCAGGACAACTTCGCGGTGTCCCGCATCGACCAGTCGTTGGACTTCGTCGATGATGTGCTCTTTGGGTCGCGACGTCAGGCTCGGGCGGACATGAGGGATGATGCAATAGCTGCACCGGAGTAGGCATCCGTCTTGGACTTTGACGTAAGCTCGCTGCCGTCCCGAGAACCCGTCCAGGCCGGTGGGAACGTCGATGACGCCGAATCGCGAAAGCAGGTCGGGCAACTCGCGTTTGTCGGTGACGACCTCCGTTACTCCGGGCAACGCAGCGACTTCTTGGGGTGCTCGGGTCGCGTAGCAACCCATGACAACAATCCGGGCGTCGGGATTGTTACGATGCAACCGTCGCACAATTTGACGACTCTTGACATCGCCTTCGTTGGTCACCGTGCACGTGTTCACGACGCACACATCGGCTGCCTCGTCATCCGTACAATCTTGAAAGCCGACTCGCTGCAGACCCTGACGTACCAACTCGGTTTCGTATTGATTGACTTTACAGCCGAGCGTGGCAACACGCAGTTTGGCATTCATGCTTTGCAGAACGGATTTGTAGGTGGAGTGTTCGGGTGACAAGAGTGCGCCGACACCCTGCGATCAACGAAATGGGATTGGCCGCATAATTCACGCTTGGTCACCCAAGTCACTCTTGGTCACCCTATTCGCGAGTTGTCATTCTATTCGGGGACCGGCTCGATCGATGCGGACATGCTACCTTTGCAGCGACCAATCAGTTCGTCTTTACCAAACGAATGAATTTGATCGCGTTTAAGTTCCGCGTGTTCCATGGTCGTGGTCATGCAAATCGCACGACCAGAGGAATCCACCTCTTTGGCGATTTGGAATCCCATTTCGATTGGGTGATGAAACAGACGCTTCATCATCAGCACAACGTATTCGTAGCTGTGGTCTGCGTCGTCCCAAAGAATCACGTGGTAACGAGGCTGCTTCTTAGGTTTTTTCTTGTCTTTGGTTTTTGTGATTACGGTTGGCTCGGCCACCATCGTTTGCTGATCCGCCATTGCTGATCATGCTCCTTGCTTATCGAAACTCGTGTACTTTTTGCCCCGCCGCGTTCGCACCCCACAACGGTATTGCCCATTCGGGCAGCTATCATCATTGCCAGCACAGCGTAGCGATCCCTCTTGTTGGGATCCCTCGTACTGGAAAAGCCGCGTACAGGATATATTGTAGCGCCGTCACAGGCCAATCGGCAGTCCCGAAGTGCTGGAAAAGCTAGCTAGATTCTACGGGGTTGCCGACAACCTGTTCGGATTGCCGCAACGATGCTCCTGGACGCAGAAACGTCGCGTGATCCCGTTTCCTCATCCGCCCCAAAAACCTCGCTTACGATCCCATGTGCCCCTCTACCGTCCTGGACACAATCGAATCTCAATCCGATCGACACTTGGATGAATTGGTGCAGTGGCTCAGGATTCCCAGTATCTCCAGCGACAGTTCCCGCGTCGAGGACGTCCATCGCGCCTGCCAGTGGTTAGCCGACAAGTTTGAACACGCGGGCCTGAAAGTTCAGCTAATCCCTACTGACGGTCATCCCATGGTGCTGGCCGAAACGCCGCCTGTCAAAGGTGCGCCGGTGGTGGTTGTCTACGGCCACTACGACGTGCAACCGGTCGAACCGCTGGAACAGTGGATCACGGATCCGTTTGATCCCACCATTCGCGACGGAAATCTTTACGCACGTGGTGCCACGGACGATAAGGGACAAGTGCTTACGCACGTCCAAAGCGTTTGCGACTGGTTGGCGACCGGTGAGCCGCTACCGCTTCAAATCAAGTTTTTGATCGAAGGCGAGGAGGAAGTTGGCAGCGAGAACTTGGAACGAATGTTGCCGGAACTTCGCGACCGTCTTGCGTGCGACTGTGTCGTCATCAGCGACAGTGGACAATACGCCGATGGGCAGCCAGCGATCACGTATGGTTTGCGGGGGATCGCGACGTATGAATTACGAGTTGACGGACCGAGTCAAGATTTACACAGCGGATCGTTCGGTGGTGCCGTCATGAATCCGGCGATTGCACTTTGTCATTTGTTGTCGTCGATCGTCGACGAGAATGGCAAAATCCAAATTGCCGGTTACTACGATGACGTGCGAGAACTGAACGAGGCGGAGCGGGAGCAATGGCGTCAGTTGCCGCAGGATGAAACTGAATTCGCCAGGGCGATTGGCGTCGATGCGCTTTTTGGCGAAAAGGGTTATTCGGCCGACGAGCGACGCTGGGCGCGACCGACGTTCGACGTCAACGGTTTGACCGCCGGTCATCAAGGAGAGGGTGTCAAGACAATCATTCCCGCGACTGCAGCAGCGAAAATCAGTTTCCGTTTGGTGCCCGACCAAGATCCTGACAAGGTGACCGAGGCGCTCCGGCAGCATTTGCAACAGCACGCACCGGTGGGGATTCGCTGGACGCTTGATGCTGATCACGGCGCACCGGGGATGCTTGCCGATACGCAAAGCCGATTCATGCAAGCGGCGCGAACGGCGATCGAGTCCGGATTTGGCGTTCCGCCGGTGTTGATTCGCGAGGGAGGCTCGATTCCGATTGTCACACGCTTTCAGGAAGTGCTCGATTGCGATTGTTTGTTGCTGGGTTGGGGGCTTTCGGATGACAACGCCCATAGCCCCAACGAAAAATTTCGCATTGCAGATTATCACCGAGGCATTCATGCTTCGGCCGTTCTTTGGCAAGAAATCGGGAAGCTGAGTTGAGGCTCCTCCCAACTCACTGCCTGTCGCTCCATGCTTTGCCGATCAACGACTGCTTGCTGTAGACAACACACTAATTCATCTGGGATGAGAAATGGCACAAGCGATCTCATCTCGCCACTCACCGAAATTAATATGCTCGACCGAAAATTCATTACACAGAACCTTGACCTCGTCCGTGAGAACTGCCAGCGACGAGGCGTTGAGTGTGACGTCGATCGAATCGCTGATTTAGAGGCGCAGCGCATGGAAAAACTGCAAGCGGCTCAAGATCTGAATCGGCAAGCCAATGAGGTCAGTAAATCGATCGGCAAGGTCAAAGACGCGCAGGAACGGCAAGCGACCATCGAAAAAGGACGGCAGCTGCGCGAACAAAAAGATCTGGCGCAACGCGAACACGACGAATTGGATGCTCAGATTGTCTCGTTGCAGGCTGCGATTCCCAATATGACGCATCCGGATGTGCCGACCGGTGGCGAAGACGGTTACAAGGAGCTGTCGTTTGGCAAGACTGCGAAACCAGAATTCGACTTTCAACCGTTAGATCACTTGGCACTGGGCGAGAAGCACGATCTGTTTGATTTTGAAGCTGGAGCACGCGTCAGCGGTGCGGGTTTTTACTTCTTGCGAAATGCAGCGGTGCGAATCGATTTGGCGTTACAGCAGTACGCAATCAGTTTTTTGTCTGATCGTGGATTCACGCCGATCACGACGCCCGATCTGGCATTGACCAGTATTCTGGAAGGCATCGGATTCACGCCGCGCGGTCCCGAAACCCAGATTTATAGCATCGAGAATACGGAGCTGAATCTCGTCGGGACCGCCGAAATTACGTTGGGCGGGATGATGGCGGACCAGACGATGGACTCCGAGCAACTACCGTTGCGGTTGTGCGGACTGAGTCATTGCTTTCGCACCGAAGCGGGTGCGGCGGGCCGCGCCTCCAGAGGTCTCTATCGTGTGCATCAATTTACAAAAGTCGAAATGTTCGCGTTTGCACCGCCAGAGCAAAGCGACGCGATCCACGAGGAACTGCGAGAACTGGAGTGCGAGATCTTTGATGCCTTGGAAGTCCCCTACCGAGTGATCGACACGGCGAGTGGCGATTTAGGCGGGCCAGCGTACCGCAAATACGATCTCGAGGCTTGGATGCCGGGCCGCGGCGATGGTGGAGAATGGGGCGAAGTGACCAGCACGAGTAATTGCACCGACTACCAAGCGAGGCGCCTGAATGTGCGATTCAAAACCGCTGGTCAGAAGGGCACCGAGTTTGTGCATACACTCAACGGGACGGCCGTGGCGACCGGTCGGGCGATGATCGCGATTCTAGAAAATCACCAACGCTCCGACGGCAGCATCGCAATCCCAACTGTCTTACAGCCCTGGGTCGGAGCCAAGGAACTCAGCGCTTAAACGAACTCGGCGTTGAGATGCTCCGCGATCAACGAGAGTTGAATTCCAGCGGCCGCGACCTCGTTGACCGACGCGTGGTCGTACTTAATTAACCAAGCCCATTTTGACCGCCCGGACAGCGGCGTCGGTGCGATCGTTGGCGCCCAGCTTGCGCAAAATATTCTGCACGTGCTCCTTGACGGTCTCCACACTGATCGACAGCGAACTGGCAATCTCTTTGTTGCTCAACCCTAATCCGACGTGACGCATCACTTGAATTTCACGTGGCGTTAGCGGAACTTTCGATGGGACCTGATCTGGCGATGTCTCTTTGCGCATCAGTTGTTCGACCTTCTTAAAGCTACTATCAGATGACGCCGCTCGGCCTTCGACTGCGTCGGTAACAGCTTGTGTCATCTTGGTCTTGTCATCACTCTTAAGCAGGTAATCGGTCGCACCCAACGCGACCGCGCGAGCGATGTAAGTGGGGTTGTCGTGAGCGCTGAGCATGATCACCGGCAGTTTGGGTTTCGCCGAGTGGATCTTCGCAAGCATGGACAAGCCATCACTATTGGGCATCCGTACATCCAAAAGGACTGCATCGACGGGCTCTGCATCGATCTTTGCAAGCGGATCGTCACCTCCACTGGAGGTGCTGGTGACATCGATGTGGGGGCCGCGCAACAGCTTCGCGAGCCCCTCGCGTGCTACTTCGTGGTCATCAATGATCAGAATCCTGACAGTCATCCGCTATTTTACCGCGTGAGAATATAGGTAGTGTTCAAACGTCACCTAGTACGGTCAGATTGTTCACTGATTCACACTTGAACACCAGATGGGTTACCGAAGTTCGCGATCTAGAAGAACCCCAATTCGGCCCTATTGGAGGATGGCAAACCCCTCTATGGGTGAGTTTTTTACGCATTCGCAGCGTTTGAGGATGCAAAGAAACGACCGCTGTCACTTTGACGGCCCGTTAACGGTGACCTAGATATTTCTAGCGAACCAATGGAATCGCAGCCAAAACCGGCCGTTGTGCCTGTCTTTTGGCGGCAAGGGAGGCCCGACATCCGCCTTTTGTAATGCGTTTCCACGCTGTTTCTGGTGTTCCATGACCATTTCTGCATCCATTTTGTTGGTCGACGACGACCGTCACCTTGCCGAGTCGATGGCAATGTGGCTGCGTGAGTTGTCCCACGACGTGGCAACAGCGGACAGCATTGAAACGGCCAAGGCGCAGTTGAAAAGCCGCGACTTTGATCTGATGATCACTGATTTGCGATTGGGTGACGAAGACGGTTTCGAGCTGATTTCCCATTCAAAACGCTGTCGCCCCGACACGAGCGTGTTGGTGATGACCGGATATGCGACGCCCGAGACAGCCGTCGAAGCGGTACGCGCCGGGGCATTTGATTTGCTGACCAAACCGCTGATCGACGCTGAGTTAAGCCTGGCGATCGAGCGAGCGGTTTCCCAACGCGACATCACTCGCGAAAACGAATCACTGCGTCAGCAGTTAGACAAACGCAGTGGCCTGGAAAACATTCTGAGCCACGATTATCGAATGCTGAAAATCTTTGATGTGATCGACAGCATCGCAGACGCTCGCGCATCGATCTTGATCACCGGTGAGAATGGAACCGGCAAGAGCATGATTGCTCGTGCAATCCACAACCGCAGCCAACGACGCGGCAACGCGTTTGTCGAAGTAGCCTGTGGCGCATTGCCTGATACATTGCTGGAGAGCGAACTGTTTGGGCATGTCGCGGGTGCCTACACGGGTGCCAATACGGACAAAGTCGGTAAGTTTCAACTCGCTGACGGCGGCACATTGTTCTTGGACGAAATCGGAACGGCATCCCCGGCAATGCAAGTCAAGCTGCTGCGAGTTTTGCAGGAGTTCCAATTCGAGCAACTTGGCGGCACCAAGACATTGAGTGTTGACTCGCGAGTCATTTTGGCCACCAACGATGATCTGGCTAAATCGGTTGCCGACGGCAGTTTTCGCCAAGATCTGTACTATCGCGTCAACGTCGTCAACATCGTGTTGCCCTCGCTGCGGGAACGTTCCGGCGACGTACCACTGTTGGTCGATCATTTTCTGCGAGAAGTACGTGAAACATCTGGACGTGATGTCGACGGTTTTGACACCGAAGCGATGACGGCACTGCAAAGCTATGCATGGCCGGGCAATGTTCGTCAATTGGAAAACGTTGTCGAAAGAGCCGTCCTGCTTGCTCGCGGGGCCCAGTTGACGATCGAAGATCTGCCGCCGGAGATAACGGGTCTCGGCGGAACAAGTGTCGGTTCGGCGCTGTCGGGTATCGCACCTGCGGTGGGAGCCGGGATGAGCCTGGGCGATGTGTCCGGCAAAACGCTCAAAGAGGCTCTCGAAGGTCCTGAACGACAGATTATTTTGCAAGCACTCCGCGCCCAAAACTGGAATCGGGCAGCTACCGCAGAGTTGCTTGATATCAATCGCACCACGCTCTACAAGAAGATGAAGCGTCTCGGCCTCGATGACCCGCGTCTACAGTACGCCTAATCTCGATCATTTATCGGGTACCCAGGCGGGGTAGCTGGACAGCGTCGCTTTGAAACCAGAACGCTGTGTTTTCCCGTCCCGATGGCCGCGCGACACTAGCCGCGGTTCCAGCCGACGGCAACCGAGGCTATCGGCCAACGGCTAGAGCAATTTTAGTCTTCTCGTAGGCCAGGACCTGTCCTGGCCTACGATTGATCCCACGTATTAAGTAAAAATGCTCTAAT
>JABDKS010000886.1 GCA_013002105.1 Pirellulaceae bacterium
GCACGTGTCTTGGTCATGCCGATCATGATGCAATTCAATCGATGCCGCTAAGATTGCAGGACGGGCTGGGCCCAAGAAATGTGGTGGGCACTGGACATGTGGTGGGCACTGGACATGCGGTGGGCCCAGGACATGCGGTGGGCACTAACAGGCAGTTGCCCTCTGAGACTACATTTTTGCGGCAAATCGCACCATTTCGACTGTAATCGCCGGCACTCAAACTGTTCCGGATGCGTCGACTTGTCACTGTCGCGGGTCCGAGGCAAATTTGATTTGGCCGTGTACAATTTAGGAGCGTGCTGAATGCATCACCGATGTCCTCGGTGGCCGCTGCTTCCTATCTTTGCCGCGATTGCGTTCAAACCGCCCGGGTCTCGACCCATCCCGCCTTCGTCGTATCGCACCACTCGCAAAGGTCTTCCAAGGAAACTGCGCTCTCCATGAAATTCCCTCGACTCGCTTCGCTCCCGTTCACCGCCAGTTTATTACTCTTTGCGACCGCAACGACTTGCCTGGCTGCTGAATCCCACACGTTGGTGCTGACCCCGCCCGACGGGACCCCAACCAAACACGTCGTATTGGTCGCGGGTGACGAAGAATATCGCACCGAAGAAACGATGCCGATGCTGGCGAAAATTTTGAGCCAGAAGCACGGTTTCAAATGCACCGTCGTGTTTGCACATTCAGAGGATGGAACCTATATCGACCCCAACAACCAACAAGGCCTTCGTGGGTTGAGTGCATTGGATAGTGCCGACCTGATGATCATCGGCACACGTTTTCGACAACCCAGCGAAACCGAGGCCGCTCACTTGACGCGATTTATGGATGCGGGCAAACCGATCATCGGCATTCGCACGGCAACTCACGCCTTCAATGGCAAGGGAGACTTTGGCGGTAAGATCCCGTTCGGCCAATGGGGTCGTCAGATTCTGGGGGAACAATGGGTCAGCCACCACGGCGGCCACAAGCGACAAGGAGCCAGGGGTGTGACAGTCGCGGCCAATGCAGAGCATCCGATCCTGAACGGTGTCAAAGATGTGTTTGGACCGAGTGATGTCTACGGTGTGACCCACCTGACCGATGCGGACACAATCCTGATGCGGGCGGCGGTTACCGAATCACTGGACCCGTCGTCGGATAACATTCCCGGTGACAAGAACGATCCGATGCAACCGTTTGCGTGGCTGCACCAATATGAATCACCCGTTGGAAACACAGGGCAGTCTTTCTGTACGACAGGCGGGGCGTCGGTTGATTTTGTCAACGAAGATTTCCGACGAATGGTTGTCAACACAGCGTTGCATCTGACCGGTCAGGAAGTGCCTGCCAAGGCCGATGTGGCGTACGTCGATCCTTTTTATCCCAGTTTCTTTGGCTTCATCCGCGAAAAAAACTGGTGGAAAGACGCTGACATGCAGCCCAGTGATTACGGGCTTGGCAAATCACCCAATCGACCGGATCCGCCGGGATCACCGGAATGGAATTTCCGTCCGGTCGTCAGCGAATTGAACAACGATCAGACGGGAGCCTTGTCGCTACAAAAGAATCTGCGCGTCGCGGCGGTTGGGAATTCGTTGGCCGAACGGATGAATTTGTTCGGACATTTCGAAGCCCTCCTGCACACACGTCATCCAGAAAAAGAGATTTTGTTCCGCAATTTCGGATGGCCCGCCGATGAAGTGGCCAATCAGCAACGACCTGGCAGTTACACCACAATCGACGATCCGCTGGAAGTATTCGGACCTGAGATGTTTTTGTGTTTCTTTGGCTACAACGAGTCATTCACCGGACGCAGCGACCAGCAGATCGAGCAGTTCATCGACAACTATCGTCAATACATCGCTGCGACGACAAAGCGGTTCACCAAGAACGGAAAAAAGCCGACTTTCATCCTGATCAGCCCGATCGCGTACGAGGCAACCGGAAATCCTTTGAAACCATCCGGCATCGAAGAAAACAAGAACCTTCGTGCGTACTCGGACGCGATTTCCCAATTGGCCGCCCAAGACGGTCATCGCTTCATCGACCTTTTCACCGAAACGGAGAAACTTTTTTCGGCTGATCCCGGCAATCAATACACGATCAATGGCGCTCACTTGAATGAATCGGGTGACGCCGCAGTCGGGCAATTGTTGGATGCAAAATTGTTCGCCGCCAATCACCCCATTGGCATCGACGCATCGAAATTCAACGACGTGCGTCATTGGGTCAACGACAAGTCATGGTATCACCAACAGGACTATCGGATGCTCAACGGCTGGTACGTCTACGGCGGCCGACGAACGTGGGACACCGAGACATTCCCAACCGAGTATCGTAAAATCCGCAACATGGTGGCCGTGCGTGACCAATACATCTGGGACATGGCCGCAGGTCACAAGGTACCCGCCCAGCCGGATGACTCGGGGACCGGCGAAGTCTTTGAGCCGGCGACCATGTTTGGAACACGTGACGACAATTTCCGCCAAATGCGTGAACCGGCCGAACTGAAATACCCGTCACCCGAAGAATCAATATCGATGATGACGGTTCCCGAAGGCTTCAAGGTCGAACTGTTCGCGTCCGAGCGGGAGTTCCCCGAACTGGCCAACCCAAATCAAATCGCATTCGACAGCAAAGGCCGCCTATGGGTTTCCTGTATGGCCAACTATCCCCAATGGCAACCTGGTTCGGCAAAACCAAGCGACCGTCTGTTGATTTTGGAAGATACCAACAAGGATGGTCGCGCCGATACATGCAAGACATTTTATGACAAACTGATCTGCCCGACCGGATTCGAATTTTTCGACGGCGGTGTATTGGTGGTCGATGAGCCTCGTATCTTGTTCATCAAGGACACGGATGGAGACGACCGAGCCGACTATGTGGAACAGATAATCGACGGGATCGCGACCGACGACACTCACCACACTGTGGGGGCTTGGGAGTATTCGCATGGCGGGCAATTGCACATGCTCGAAGGCGTCTCGCTTTCGACAACCTTGGAAACCCCCTGGGGACCATTTCGAAACAAGAGCACCGCAGGTGGATACATTTTTGATCCGCACGCGCAGAAATTCGTTCATTACCGTACCCCCGGTTATGGCAATCCTTGGTGTTTGGTATTCGATCGATGGGGCAACGGAATTGTCGGCGACGGCACCAATGCCAAACAGCACTGGGTCACACCCCTGATGGGCAAGGAGGTCAGCACACGAAAAACGCTCCAACCAGTATTCGACAACGAAGGAATGCGTCCCGCTGTTGGCAATGAATTTCTACTTTCACGTCAGTTTCCTGATTCGGTACAAGGTCAGTTCATTTACGCGTGCGTGATCAACATGCACGGCATGCCACGGTTTAATCTGCGTGACGAAAAACAGGGAGCTGGATTCGAAGGCGAACGAATCGACGACCTGCTTTCGTCAACCGATATGATTTTTCGACCGGTTGATCCAAAGATCGGCCCCGATGGCGCGCTCTGGTTCGGCGATTGGTGCAACGCTCTGATCGGCCACATGCAGTACTCCCAACGAGACCCGAATCGAGATCACAAGCACGGTCGGGTCTATCGAATGGTCAATACCAAGAAGCCGTTGCTGACGCCCATCACCCAAGCGGATAAATCGGTACCGGAGCTTTTGGACCAGTTGAATGCTTATGAATTGCGAACACGCTATCGTGCTAGCCGCGAGTTGCGCGAACGTCCCCAAGCCGAAGTCTTTGCGGCACTGAGCACCTGGATTGCCAACGCAAAAAATCCGAAACAATTGTGCGAAGCGATGTGGATTCAAGAAGGTTTTCGCGACGTCAGTTCGGAGTTGCTCGATCAGATTCTCGCCAGCGACGACTATCACGCCCGCGCCGCAGCGATCCACACGATCACCAACGAACGTGAGCGAACCCCTGACATCAAAGATCGACTGGCGGCAGCCATTGCCGATCCGCATCCGCGTGTCCGACTCGAGGCGGTCCGGGGAATCAGTTTCCTGGAGGGTCCCGACGCGATCGAATTGGCGCTCAAGGTGGTCGATCAACCGATGGATTATTGGTTGGAGTACACCCTGGAGCACACACTGCACGCTTTGGAGCCCTCTTGGAAAAACGCCGATCGTGAGCAACTGCTGGCGAATTCGACGGAGAAGGCCAAGCAGTACTTGGAACGCCATATCCGCTCGAGCGGTCCCGGTGGTGCTGCTGTCAAACCGCTGGAGACTGCCGAAGACGTTGATGCGACGACCGAGCAGCGACTCCAAGCGATCAACGCATTAACCAAGATCCGCGGCGGACAAGCCAAGCGAGGCGCCGCGGTGTTCAAACAAGTTTGTTCTGCTTGCCACATGGTCGGCGATCTGGGCAAAAAGTTTGGGCCGGACTTGAGCGACATCGCCGCGCGGATGAACAAAAAACAAATCATGACATCGGTGTTGCTGCCCAATGATCAGATTGCCAAGGGCTATGAGTCGGTGTCGGTACTGGATGAAGACGGCCAGACGCATATGGGATTCATCTTGAAGGAAACCGATGATGTGCTGTCACTTGGGGTCGCCAACGGCAAGCAGGTGGACATTGACAAAGACACCATCGAATTTCGAAAAGAGATGAAAGCCAGTTCGATGCCCGAGGGTTTGATCAAACAGATCGCACCGATCGAGTTTTTGGATTTGATCGCCTATTTGGAACAGCAGTCGGCTGTTGGCAAAGAGGTCAAAGATGGATGGATTTCGCTGAAATCTAAGAACACAGCCGAACTGCGTCGTCACAACGGCTTTTCCGAAATTTCGCGTGATGCCGCGATCAAGTTGGGAAAAACGATGACCAACCGTCAATGGAACTCGGATGCTCATTTATTCTTGTCGGACGCACCGTCGACGGGATTTGGTTTCGTCTTCCATTCGGATCACGATACCGACCAACCGGCGGTCACGATTCGTCTGACCAAGCAATCAGAGATTCGACACATTTGGCTGCAGAACCGATTGCAGGACCAATTCTATGAAAGAGCCAAGGGCCTGACGGTTTGGGTTAGCGCCGACGGCAAGGATTACCGCGAGGTCTGGACGTCCTCCAAACCGCAAGCCGAATGGATGATCGATTTGCCCGCCGGGACGAAAGCAAAATACGTCAAAATCGGTTTGCGTGGTAAAGGAACATTCCACCTCAATCGCGGCGTGATCTACGGCAAGTAGAAACCTCGTAAAACGAACTTCAGTCCGTTACGAATCAAGTTTTTTTTCCTGGTAAAACGGACTTCAGTCCGTTACCGATCAAACCTTTTTTTCCTGGTAGAACGGACTTCAGTCCGTTACCGATCAAACCTTTTTTCCTGGTAGAACGGACTTCAGTCCGTTACCGATCAAAGTTCTTTCTTGGTAACGGACTAAAGTCCGTTCTACACGTCATTTTGGTAGCGGACTGAAGTTCGTTCTACACGTCATTTTGGTAGCGGACTGAAGTCCGTTCTACGGGAGAGTATCCACTCATCGCCAGGCGATGCGTTTGTTCTTTTGTGCTAAGAAATATGCGACCGCTGCGCCGGCGATCACTCCGAACAGGTGGCCTTCCCAAGAGACTTGGCTGCCGATCCGCGGTATCACACCGCTGATCAGTGTTCCGCCAAAGAGAAACCCGACGAGTAGTGCGATTCCAATCGACAATGGTTTTTTTGCCAAAAAACCGTTCAGAATCAGAAAGCCAATCAATCCAAATATCAGTCCGCTGGCCCCAACGTGATTCGAATCCGAACGCCCCATTAGCCAAACCAACACACCGTTGACGATCACGATCGCAACGACGATCGGCCAGTGCTGTCGCTGGGAGCCGACCAACAATGCCATCAAGATCACCAGTGAAATCGTGTTGCTGAACACATGATAAAAACCGCCGTGCAACAGCGGCATCAATGGGATCCCGATCAAGCCGCTGACGGTTCGTGGTTGCACACCCCAACTATTGATCGCATACGGAATGAATGCATCAACGATGTAAACCAGCCAAATGACCAGAATAAAAATGCCGACGAAGTAAAAGTCTTTTCGCATGTCGCGTTATCTTTTTAAAACCGAAAAACGAACCTCGGTTACAAAGGCCCTCCTCGTTGATAGGGCTCAGACACGGACAATTCGGGGCGCCGCTTCGCAAACCGCGCAACCGTGTGGCGGCGCGTTTCCATCGAGTTCCACCCCAGACATCAAACGGAGGCTTGGGTCCAATCGCCGTCCACCAAACGCCACGTCGATCCCGTTGGATTCTTGTCCTGCAGCAATGCTGGCAGTCGATCGGACCGAACATTGTCGAAACTGGTCAACTTTCCAAACCGAATCAGAGCACCGGGAATCCCGACCGCGGTAAAACCGGGGTGACCGGTGGCGGGAAACGGACCGCCATGGTTCATCGCCGCGCTGACGGCAACACCAGTTGGCATTTTGTCGTTCAGGATTCGGCCGACTTTTGGCTCCAATTCAAATGCGATCAATTCACTGATCGCATCATCGCTGCCGTCGGTCGCACTGTAGATGCACCCGGTCAAATTGCCTTCCAATTGCGCAATCGCCTCGCAAAGTTGTTCGACGTCGTCCGCAACGACAAAAAGTGAAGCGTTTCCGAATGCCTCGGTTTGAAACCCTTCGGGGTTGCCCAAGAACGACGCGGCGGTCGTTTTCAGCAGAGTATTGGCGTAAGCACAGCGATCCGACTCCACCTTGCCGCCACCGGTCAACAACTCAGCGCCGAATTCGCATAACTTTTCGACGCTAGCCGACAGCGACTTGGCAACGTTTGGCGAAAGCAACGTTCCCGCAGCGGTGGATGCAAACTTATCCTTGACGTTTTCGATGAATTGATCCGATGCGGGGTCGGCCAGCAAGAACACCATTCCGGGATTGGTACAGAACTGGCCGGTTCCCATCAAAACACTGGTCATGAACTGACCAACAATGTCGCCGCTGCTTTCGGACAACGACCCGGGAGTGATCACGACAGGATTGACGCTGGACAATTCCAAATAAATTGGCTTGCCCGCTTTGTCAGCCGCTGCCTTCAATGCCAATCCCGCACTGCGACTGCCGGTGTAAGCGGTCGCACCGATTCGTGGATCGGCGACCAGTCGCTCGCCGTCTGCGTGACTGGTCCGGTAAATCAATTGCACGGTCGCCTCCGGCAATCCGGTTTCTTTCAACGCCTCAGCAGCCTCGAGTGCAAACAGCCGTGTGGTTTCGGGATGTGAACTATTGGCTTTGCCGATCACTGGGTTACCCGCGGCGATCGCGGCAGCAAAATCGCCGCCGGACACGCTGCCGAAAGCAAAAGGAAAGTTATTGGGGCCGAAAACACAAACCGGGCCGAGCGAGCGGTAGCACGAACGAATTCCGGTAGCCGTATCGATCGTCGGCATGGCCCAACTGCCACTGCGACACGCTGCGGCGGCGGCCCGCAACTGGTTGCTGGTCCGTGGTAATTCGACGTCCGCCAATCGCGGACTGCGGGCTAATCCGGTTTCTGCAAATGCCGCATCGGATAACGCATCCTTTGCCGCGTCGATTCGGTCGGCATAACGTTCCAAGAAGAGCGCGATTTTTTCGGCCGGCAACCGACGTAACTCGCGAGCCGCGTCGGCAGCAGCGTCCAATGCTGCGTCGCAGTCATCCCACCTACTGACAGGAAACTCTGCAGCCAGGGTTTCATTTTTGTTTGGATCGGTTGCTTGGAAAGTTGCTTGATGCGATGCGTCACGCCATTGACCGGCGATCAGGACGGGACGAACTGCAGAAGTTGCGATGGACATTATGGAAGCCTAAGGGAACGAATGAGTTTTTTTGAGTCAAGGTCGTGGGAATGCTTGCTGGCGTCGACCGGCTGATGTTTTCGGGGTTGGTTGATGATCCAACGCGTTGGCTCGCGCCTCGGATTGATTCGCAACACGTCACGACGTTGTGCCCTGGACGATCGGATTGGACAATGTGCCGATTGAGTCGATGGAGATGTGAACGACATCGCCAGCACAGAGCGTAAATTCCGTCGTCGGCACAATTCCCGTTCCGGTCATCAGAAACGCACCGCTGGGAAAACTATTGTCACGGCCGAGCCATTGGACAAGATCCTCGAAAGTCCGGGCCATCTGGCCGGCGGAAGTTTGTTGGTCGAACACAATTTCGCCGTTGCGATCAATTTTCAGATCCACACCGATTTGGTCCATCGGCGGTAACGCGTCATACAATGTGATCCAAGGTCCCAGCCCGGCACACTGGTCATAACATTTCGCTTGCGGCAAGTAGAGCGGGTTTTCGCCTTCGATGTCCCGCGAACTCATGTCATTTCCGACGGTCAGTCCAACGATTTTCAGCGATGGGCTCAATACTAAGGTGACTTCCGGCTCGGGCACATTCCACGTCGCATCGGTGCGAATTCGCAGGGGCTGGCCATGGCCGCTGACGCGATGGGGTGTTGCCTTGAAAAACAATTCGGGTCGATCGGCGTTGTAGACCCGATCGTAGCAAGACGCGGCGGCCTCGGATTCTTCCATCCGCGCAGTCTGGCTCCGTTTATAGGTCACCCCGGCCGCCCACACTTCCTGCGTATCGATGGGCGGCAACCACCTAATGGATTCGTCGATAGCAATCGGCTCGCCGGTCTGCAGTGAACCAATTGCCTCCATCGGGCTTTCCGCGGCCAGTATCCCCGCCAGTGTGCCAAACGGGGGTTCCAGATCCAGTGGAACAAGTTGGCTGTCTTGTACGATCCCAACGCGTGCCAAGCCCGCCGAGTCAATGAATTTTGTTACGTTCATGGACACAGGATATCGCAAATAGGACGCCTTCGGGAGCAATGGGGGATCGAAGTGGTCGAACAAGAGACGGACGCCAACAACCAGCAACCTTCGTCGGGCCGAGGCGGTATTTTTGCCCTCGCCGGCTTAGCCGCTTTTATCGTCCTCGCTGCCATTTTTTTGCTGCCGCGAGATAACGGCGGTGGGGGTGGTGCGGGAGGCGGAAATTCAGAGAACGACAATACGGTTCTGCCAGAACGGCTGACCGAAATCCGCCGGGCATTAGCGGCGACCGAAAACCTGGATTCCAACGATGCCGTCGGCCTATGGGATTCCCTGCAGACAGCCTTTCCCCGCGATGCCTCGATCGCGATCAATCGGGCACTTAACCGCGTTTTGCTGGTCGACGAGTTATCTGCGACCGCGACCGGTGCTCTAGCGACCGACGAAGAAAAACAAGCGGCACGCTCGCAACTATCAAATGCAATCAGCTCGGCCCGCAAATCCGTCGATCAATACAAGTCAATCTCGGATGATGCTGTAACTCACTTGTGGTTGAAAAGCCGCGTCGATTTGCACGAGGCCGCGTTGTTGCCCAAATCGATGACCAAGTCCTTGCGACGCGCCGTCTTTGACCGCGTCTCGGAGGCTCTCTCGGGAGAAATCGGTGACGATCCCAAGTCCGTAATCTTGGGCGGCCCGCTTACGCGTGTGCTGGACGAACTGGAGGACCCGATCGATGGGCTCCCGACGGACCTACTGCCCAAGGCCGCTGCCGCCGTTGGCAGTCTATCGGACAAACATCCCGGCAACCTGTTTTTGGCGATCCGCGCGGCGCGACTTAATATTGACTCAAAAAGCAAATCGGCCAGCCAATATGTCAATCGCACGTACGACCTTGCACAATCGATCGAACCATCGTTGAGCGAGACGACCAAACCGATTGGCCTGACACCACAAGAGCTCGTAAGCGAAATCACCACAGCCATTGACGCAGAGGATTGGGACAAAGCGGGCAACCGGATGTTGCAATGGTTCAATGTATTGAACCCAACCGAGATTCTGAAAACCGACCGTCGACGTGCGTCACCGCATCCGCTGGACCGATTAAGTTTCACTGCGCAACGACGACTTTCGAGCGAAGTCATCCAGCTGAATCCGCTTGCGAAAGGTGGCACCGCATTTAGTTTTTCGACCAGCACGATCGATGGTGCAGACGGACTGAGTGATGTGCTGCCGATCGATTTCGATCTGGATCTAGACGATGATTTGGTCACGATCTCCGAATCAGCCGTCGTGCAACTTTG